>CBEVHI010000341.1:0-2045 GCA_965549635.1 uncultured bacterium
GCCGCCTGAACGGATGCGGTCGCCACGTCACCAGAAGCCACCGGGACCGACTGCTTTGCGGCAGCCGCGGGTGTGCCCGGTCCGTGACCGTTGGGGGCGTCGGCGAACTTCGCCGCCTTCGTCTCGGCCTCAATGTCCTTCTCCATCGCCGCTTCGGTCAGATCGAGCTGAACTCCCGCCTCCGTGGCCAGGCCCTTTGGGGGCTCGGGGAGCGACGACGCCTGTGGCTTCACCTGGACCAGGTCGGTCCGTCCCATGTACTCCAAGCCGATCGCCCGGAAGATGTAGTCCACGATCGAGTTGGCCATCTTGATGTTCGGATGGCCTTCGACCATGCCACGAGGCTCGAACGTGTGGAACGTGAACGTGTCCACGAACTCCTCGAGTGGAACGCCGTACTGCAGGCCTTTCGAAACCGCAATGGCGAAACAGGAGAGCACGCCGCGTAGCGTCGCCCCTTCCTTGGCCAGATCGATGAACAGCTCGCCCAACGTGCCGTCCTCGTACTCACCGGTGCGCAAGAACACCTTGTGCCCGCCGATGCGTGCCTCCTGGGTCCATCCACGCCGTTTGGCCGGCAGCAGGAACCGGGGCCGCTTGTGCCCGTTGCTGTACGCCTGGGTCGGGCTGGCAGCGTTCATGATCTCGCCCCACGCGACGGCCTTCTCGTGCTCCAACGCCAGCACGACGTTCTCTTCGTCCTCGTCGGATGCTGCATCGTCGGATGAGGACGAGAGCGGTTGCGAAGCCTTCGAGCCGTCGCGGTAGAGAGCCATCGCCTTCAACCCGAGGTCTGCCGACATCATGTAGGCCTCTTCGATGTCGTCAGGCGTCACCTCGTGGGGCATGTTGATCGTCTTGGAGATCGCCCCGGTGATGAAGGGTTGCGCTGCTGCCATCATCTTGATGTGACCGACATGATGGATGAAGCGCACACCGTGCTTCCCGTTGCGGTTGGCGGTGTCGAACACGGCGAGGTCATCGCTGCGCAGGCCGGGAGCACCTTCGATCGTCTGCACACCGCAGATGACGCTGTTTGCCTCGGCGACCTCCGTCTGTGAGAAGCCGAGGGCCTGGAGCAGATCGAAGTCGAGCGACGTGTAGTCCTCGGGCTTCAGTCCGATTTCGAGGAGCGCGTCCTCCCCGACCACGAACACGTTGAAGGCATGGCGGAGCTCGAAGACGCTCGGCAAGGTGCCTTCGATCCGGTCGATCGCTCCTTCCGTCAGCCCTCGCGCTCGCAGCGACTCTCGGTTCACGTGAGGGGCACCGTCGAGCGTCATGGTGCCGGCGACGTAGCGAACGATCCTCTCGATCTGGTCCTCTCCGTATCCAAGGCGCCGCAGAGCCGGGGCGATCGACTGGTTGGCAATCTTGAAGTAGCCGCCGCCGGCGAGCTTCTTGAACTTCACGAGCGCGAAGTCCGGTTCGACCCCGGTCGTGTCGCAGTCCATCAGCAGCCCGATCGTCCCGGTCGGAGCGAGCGTCGACACCTGCGCATTGCGGTAGCCGTGGTGCTCTCCGGCGCTGAGTGCCTCGTCCCACGCCAGGCGGGCTGCGTCGAGCAGTGGGGCGGGAGTGAGTTCGGCGCTGAGACCCATCACATAGTGACTGATCCCTTCGTAGGATGTATCGTCGTACGCCGCCCGCCGGTGGTTGCGGATCACTCGCAGCATCGACTCTGCGTTCTGCGACCACTTCGGGAACGGCCCCAGGACACTGGCCATCTCGGCAGAAGACTTGTAGGCAACCCCGGTGAGGATCGCCGTCAGTGCGCCGGCAATCGCACGCCCCTCATCGGAATCGTACGGATGGCCGGAACGCATGAGCAACGACCCGAGGTTGGCGTAGCCAAGACCGAGCGTTCGGTAGTCATACGAGCCCTGGGCGATCGGCTTGGCGGGGAAGTGGGCCATCGTGACCGAGATCTCCAGCACGATCGTCCAGATCCTGATCGCGTGTTCGTACGACTCGATGTCGAAGCGGCCGGTCTCATCGTCGTAGAACTTGACGAGGTTGAGACTTGCCAGGTTGCAGGCCGTGTC
>CBEVHI010000342.1:0-2040 GCA_965549635.1 uncultured bacterium
TCTTTGGGGAAACGGTTGATGATGCTCAGGGCGGGGTTGACGTAGCCGAGGCTGCCCTGGAGCACGTTGGTGAGAACTTTGGAGCGGTGCACCAGGTTGAAGTGCTGGAACACCATGCCGATGCGCCGGCGAATGCGGCGCATCTCGTCCTGGGATGCCGCGGTCACATCGACTCCGTGCCAGGTGATGCGGCCTTCTGTCGGTTCGATGAGCCGGTTGATGCAACGCAGGAGAGTGGATTTCCCCGACCCGCTCAGGCCGATCACCGCCAGGAACTCTCCCTCGGGTACTTCGAAGCTGACGTCTTCGAGAGCAACGGTCCCGCCCTCGTAGACCTTGGTGAGATGTTCGACTTTCAGCATGCCCTATCCGTCGATCGTCGTTCACAAGATGGGGCAGGGTGTTGCCCTGCCCCATCTCATCGTTTCAACTGCGGATGGGATCAGCCTTCGGGGGTGTACCCCACGAGGGCGACGATCTTGCGCAGGTTGTCGTACTCGGAGTCCGTTGCCGGGTCGATACCGGTCCAGCCATAGAAGTCCTGGTTGCCGATCGACTCTGCCCAGGCGTCCGTCTCGGCGAATGCCACGAGCGCATCCTCGATCTCGGCACGAACGTCCGCAGGGAAGTCCGGACCGAAGGACAGGGTGTCGTTCGGGATCTCCGGGGAGATCGTCAGGATCTTCACCTTCTGGACGATGTCCGGTGCATCGGTGCGCACGCTGGCCCTGGCGTCGAGAACACGCCATGAGGCATCTTCGGTGCCGCACAGCAACTTCTTGCCGTCCTCGGTCGGTGCGCAGGAGTCGACCAGGTCATCCGGGATGTCCGGGGCGTCTCCCACGGCCCAATCGAAGTTGGGGGTCAGCGGTGGGCTGAAGTACGTCGTCGCGAAGTCGGCCTGGCCGTTGTAGACCGCCAGCGCCGCGGCGCCATGGCCGCCGGCTTCGACGGTCTCGCCCGGCGTGATGCCGGCTTCGTCGAACATGAGTGTCGGGACCATGTAGCCGGACGTCGATCCGGTGTCCGGGAAGGCCCACTTCTTACCGTCGAGGTCGGCCAGCGTCTCGATGCCGCTGTCGCGGCCAACGAGAATCTGTGCCCAGTAGTTCGACCATCCGAACCGAACGGCCTTGAAGGACACGTCAACGCCGCAGCGGTCGCTGGCGAGGACGTAGCCGAGACCAGGGATGAATCCCATGGTGTTCTCGGGCGAAGCGCACATCTCTTCGATGGTTGATGCGTAGGAAGTCGGCACGCTCACCTCGAAGGTGAGCCCAGTCGCCTGATTGAGCGCGTCGGCCATGATCTCACCACCGGCGACGATCACCTGCGCGTCGACCGACGGTACGAACAACACCTTGATCGGGTTGTCAGCGCTCCCGACCGGCGCCATCGGCGCTTCGGTGGTGGTCGTGGTCGGTGCTGCCGTTGTGGTTGGTGCCGCTGTGGTCGCCGGTGCGGCCGTCGTGGCAGGTGCTGCCGTCGTTGTGGTCGCCCCTCCGCCGCATGCCGCGGCAATCATTGCGAATACAGCGACGAGCAGTAGGAATCTCCAGCTCTTCATTCCGCCCTTCCTTGCTCGTGGACGAGTTCTGCACCGCACCCAGCGCGGTGCAACTCTGAGGGTAGTCCGTGAACGGCGAGGCTTCTAATGGGCCAGGGTCGCCACCACGCGCCGAAAGTCCTCCCAAGAGCGAACGTCGATCGCCCCCTCGATCGGGTCGTTCCACGGGCGCACGAAGCGACAGACCGTGGCTTCCGGACGCGCTCCGACGAGTCGTCGAACTTGATGAGGCGCATCGTCGAGATAGATGTCGCACGGCACCTTCCACTTCTCCTCGATGATGTGCACCTCTCGTGTGGGGATGCGTTTGTCTGCCAGCCAGGCGAAGGTGTCGTGGACCGCCCACCGGGGCTTGGAGGTAACGACGACGATCTGGTGGCCGTCTTCGGTGAGCGCCTCCAATGTCTCGTGCGCTCCGTGATAGAGGTCGAGATGCCGGAAGATGCTTCCGCCGCCGTGGCCCTGGGCCCAGG
>CBEVHI010000343.1:0-2039 GCA_965549635.1 uncultured bacterium
GTGCGCAACCGGCGCACCTCGGCAGCCATCGCTTCGGCGTCGATCTCTGCGGTCGGCGTCTTCAACCTTCTGGGAGGTCGAACGATCCGGATTCGTTCCTCCCCCTCCTGCCAGATCTCGGCCGGAACCGGGATCTCCCCGTCATCGTCCTCGCTCGAAGGGCCGGGGACAACTCTGACGGTAGAGGTGTCCACCGCCTTGATCTTGCCGATCTCCGCTCGGCGCTCCTCGAGCTCACTACGGAGATCGCTGATCCTTGCCTGCACCGATTCGATCTCCGCGAGCAGTTCATCGCGGCGCTGCATCAGCACCGAAACTCGCTCCTGGGCCGCCGCAACTTCCGACTCACCTTCGCGGATCAGCTCTTCCCGGCGTCCTCGGGCATCGACGATGAGTTGGTCGGCCTGCAGCTTGGCGCGCCGCACCGACTCATCGGCGTCCTTGCGGGCCTTCGTTGCGATGCGGTGGGCCTCACGTTCCGCGTCGCTGATGATCGCCAGGGAGTCCCGCTTCGCCCTGTCGACGAGAGCCTCAGCTTCAGCGTGGCTGTCCTCGAGAAGTGAGGTGCCCTCATTCCATGCGTCCTGGCGCAACCGCTGGGCGTCATCGCGTGCTTCCCCAACGATCTGCTCGGCGTCGATACTGGCGCGCAGACGCATCCCTTCGGCAGTCTCTCTGGCACCCTGCAACAGGCTGCCGATCTCGGCGGTCACTTGCTCGAACTCGGCACCGAGATCGCGATCGCCGAGCTTCCCGAGCCGCTCGCGAAGCCGTTCGTTCTCCTCACGGAGCGAAGTCAGGACCCCGGACACGTCGCGAAGGAACGCTTTGACGTCACCGGCGTCGTATCCGCGCCAACCCGACTTGAACGACTTACCGGCTACGTCTTCAGGGCGCAAGAAACCAGCCATGGCCTCAACGATACATTGCCGGATGCCAGGATCAGCGCTTTAGGCCTGAGGGAGGCCGGAGAGGAAGCTGAGCGCATCGTCGACGTTGGAGACCGGCACGATCTGCATGCCGGTCACGTCGGCGGTCAAGGCTTCCTGGTAGTTCGCCTCCGGGACCAGCAGGTACTCGGCGCCGGCAGCCTCGGCGCCTTCTGCCTTCTGCCGGACCCCGCCAATCGGCCCTACGGTACCGTCCGAGGCGATCGTGCCCGTCCCTGCAATCCGGTGTCCCTTGGTGATGTCGTCAGGAGTCAGCAGGTCGATAACGGCCAGCGTGTACATCATGCCTGCAGAAGGTCCCCCGATGTTGGTCGAATCGATGTCCACCTGGAAGGGAAACTCGTAGGTCAGGTTGTGCGTCACCGCACCGAAACCGACCATCGGCCTCCCCTTCTCTTGCGTGTGCTCAATGAGCGTGATCGGGACGTCCAGCGGGGAACCGTCTCGTTGGACTGTCAGCACAATCGTTTCGCCGATGCCATGCGACGTGATCTGCGTGACCGCGTCTCTGGCAAGCTCGACCGGTTCACCGTCGATAGCTGTGATCACATCGCCCACGACAAGCGCGCCGTCGGCAGGAGTGCCCTCCAGGATCGTGGCAACCTCAACCCCTTCGCCGCTATAGACCACGTTCTCCCCGAGGCGTTCGAGGGCGACCAGGATCGCCGTGTTCTTCGACTCCAGCATGTCGCGTTGCGCGACCCTCTGGTACTCCTCGGGCGACTGACCCACGGGTCGAACGACGGCTCGATCGAGCACATCGACGGTCGGGTCGGCCCATGCGGCGACGAGATCGTAGGCGTTGAGGTCCTGCTGGGAGACCGTCAGCATGTAGAGGTTTCCCTTGATCGGGTAGGTCTCGGCGCCGTCGACGGAGATCAAGCTCACCACCTCAGGCACAGGACCCGGCGACCAGGCCACATAAGGCAGCGTGACGTTCCAGGCGAGAACCGACACGATCAGCATCGCCATCAAAAGGGCGACGGCCACATAGGGCCAGCGGGGAGCTCTCTGCAGTCGGGAATCGAACATGGGAGGGGAATGGTACTGCCGGTTCTGAGTCAGCCAACAGCCAACAGCCAACAGCCA
>CBEVHI010000344.1:0-2033 GCA_965549635.1 uncultured bacterium
CGACTAGCGTGCAGCCGTGGTCTGGCTCAGCGCGCTCGCTTCTGCTCTCCTGCTGTGGCTGGCGTTTCCGCCAGTCGGTTGGGGAGCGGTGGTGTTCGTCGCCCCAGTTCCACTGCTCTGGGGCTTGCGCAGGGCGCGAAGCCGCTGGTCGGCGATCGGAGCGACCTACGTCTTCGGATTGGTCTTCTTCACCTTGTTGCTGTGGTGGGTCGCGATCAGCACTCGGGTCGGCGCGGCTGTGTTGTTTCCGGTCATGCCGCTCTTCGTTGTACCGCTCGGCTGGTTCGTTTGGCGGATCCGTACATGGCCGGCCGGCTATTGGTGGGTGTCTGTGGTCGGCGGCTGGGCGGCAACGGAGTGGGTCCGAGGCCACTGGCCGTTTGGAGGATTCCCGTGGGGTTCGCTGGGCACGGCGGTCGGCGACGTACCTGCCCTGCGCGCCACCGCCCAGTGGGTAGGGGAGACAGGCCTGTCGGTGCTGGCAGTGTCGGTGGCTGCCGGTCTGGTTCTCCTCCTGGAGCGGCGAGGCGCCCGTTGGGTGGTTGGAGCCGTCGGGGCAGGTCTCCTGCTTACGATCGCCGGGTCGCTATGGCCGCCTCAAACCGACGGCGACTCGCTTCGTGTCGCCGTGATCCAGGGGTCGAGTCCATGTCCCGGCCGGTACTGCGCGGGTGAGAATCAGCGCATCTTCGATTCGCATCTGACGTTGACCCGAAGTCTCGCTCCAGGGGCGGTCGATCTGGTGATTTGGCCGGAAAGCTCAGCCCAGTATGAAGCAGAGACGCTGACGAACCCTGAGAACCAAACGGCGCTCTCCGCCGAAGCGGCCAGGCTCGGCGCCTCGATCCTCGTCGGATCGACCCGAACGGCCGGTGAGGACGGATTCACCAACGCCAACCTCCTCTACGGCCCCGATGGGGTGATCGTCGGAGAGTACGACAAACGTCAGGGCGTCCCGTTCGGTGAGTACATTCCGTTCCGGCGCTACCTCGGATGGGTCAAGGAGATCGATCGGGTCTCCCGAGACATGGTTCCGGGCACAGAGCCGGTCGTGTGGGAGCTTCCGCAGGGTCGATTCGCTTCGGTCATCTGCTTCGAAGCCGCGTTCCCGCGCCATGTCCGGGAAGCGGTCAGAGATGGAGCGAGGTTCGTGGTCGTCACGACCAACGAGTCCGGTTACGGGCGCTCCGCGGCGACACTCCAGTTCAGCGAGATGACCCGGATGCGCGCGGCCGAGAACGGGATCGACATGGTCCATGCCTCGCTCACCGGCTCGAGTGCGTTGATCCGGGCTGACGGTGCGATCACGAAGCGGACCGGGATCATGGAGCCCGCGGTGCTCATGGGACAAGTCGGCTTTCGGACGCTGGCTCCGACGCTGTACACACGCTGGGGAGACTGGGTGCAGCTTGTCGCGATCGCCGGCTTCGCTATCGCCCTGGTCGCGGGGTACGGACGGAAGGAATGAGCCGGCCCGATCCGCGGTTATGCCCCCCGTACGCTCACGAGGAGAGGACGCTGTGGCGCGACCGAAAGGCCGAGCACTCGAACAGCAAAGGGCCAAGAGGGCCGAAGCGGTAGCTGCAAAGAAGCGGGCATCGTCGCGCAGGAAAGGCTTTGTCATTGCCGGCATCGCCGTGGGTGTGCTTGTCGTCGCGGCTGCGATCGTCCTTCTGCAACCACCTTCTCCTGGAGTTGCGATTCCGAGCCTCGGGAACAACCACATCGCCTCGGTCGACGCGGCACATGCCCCGTACAACAGCAGTCCGCCGTCGTCAGGTCCGCATGTCGGCAACCTGGCTTCGTGGGGCGAGTACACCGAGACCTTGCCTCCGGAGCTGTTCGTTCACAATCTCGAGGACGGTGGAGTGTTGCTCACCTACTCGTGCGCCGACTGCGCCGATCTCGTCGAAGGAATGCGCGCCGCGGTTGGCAACTTCGATGGGCGACACGTTGTCCTCTTCCCCTACGACGACATCGTCGACGGATCGGGGACCCCATATCGCGCTGCCGCGGTCGCCTGGGGCCGGGTT
>CBEVHI010000345.1:0-2027 GCA_965549635.1 uncultured bacterium
TCGTGGAGGCGTTCGGCCTGGCCGCAGACCCGTCGATCCGGGCCGTGGTGGTCACCGGTGAGCCGCACTTCGCCGCCGGCGCCGACATCAAAGAGTTCCAGGCTGCGTTCGACGCCGGCGAGCAGGACCGGCTCGCTTCCGATCTCGGTGCCGCCGTCCTGGCACTCGAGCGTCTGGCCAAACCGACCATCGCTGCGGTGCGCGGGTTCGCACTCGGCGGCGGTCTCGAGCTGTCACTGGGTGCCGATTTCCGGTATCTCTCTCCGGACGCCCGCGTCGGTCAACCCGAGATCCAGCTCGGAATCATCCCCGGTGCAGGAGGCACACAGCGGCTCGCCCGTCTCGTCGGCCTGCGCGCCGCTCGGGAGCTGATCTTCAGCGGCCGTCATGTAGCCGCAGATGAAGCGCTGGAGCTCGGTATCGCCGATCGGGTCGCCGAGAACGTTCTGGAAACGGCACTCGAGGACGCCCACACGTGGGCGAACGGGCCGACGGTCGCCTACGGTGCCGCAAAACGGGCGCTCAACGAAGGGCTGCGTCTTCCCCTCGAGGCCGGCCTGGGTGTGGAGCAGGAAGGGTTCGCCGCGACGTTTCGAACCGCCGACGCCCGCCAAGGGGTGGCAGCCTTCATCGCCAAACGGCGGCCCGAGTTCTCCGGGGAGTAGCGACAGGCCACCTCTTCGGCTGCGTCGGTCGCAAGCCCAAAGGGGGCGCACACGGGACCTCGGAGAACCCCAGACGCGCCGCAGCGGCCTTGACAGGCCGCCGCGGTCCCCCGGTCCCTGGTCCGGGGATCCCAACAACTCTTCGCGTACTCGCGATAGTATCGGATACGACAGTCAAGCACAAACGGGGCTACGGTAGAATGAATCAATGCCGACCGACATCGACTCCAAGGAACGACTTCTCGGCGCTGCATGGGACCTCGTGGTGGCGGCCTTCTCCGCCGACGAACGCGGTGCAAAGACAACACCGAGAGTCTTCGATCAGCTCACCGCCGCTCGCGTATCCCGCCACGCCGGGCTGACCACAGGAGCCTTCTACAACCGCTGGCTGGACCGTGAAGCATTCATGGTCGACTTCCTCGAGTACGTGCTGGCAGCGTCGCGATCCCTCGCCCTGCAGGGCGTCGGGGAGATCCTCGGCAAGGTCGGGACGATGGATCCTTCGACGATGGCCGTGGAGACGATCAAACAGTCGATCGAGGCGACGATCAGCGATCCGGCGTTCGCCATGCACCTGTACCTCTGGGCTCTGGTCAGAGGACACAAAGAAGTGGGCGACCATCTGCGGATCGGCTACCAGGAGACCCGCGAGGGACTCCACATGCTCCTGCAGGGGTTCCTCGATGCAGCGGGGAGGGAGCTGCGACCCCCCTTCACAGAGCAGATGGCGGCGTCGATGATGATCGCGCTCATCGAAGGAATCAGCATGCAACGGGGTGTCGATCCCGAAGCTATCGACCTGGAACAGGTCGAGCAGGCCGTCATCGCCTTGTGGGCGGCGCTTTCGCGCGTCCCCGGTGACGAGCGCACCGGTACCGACATCTTTGAGCACGGTTTGTAGCCGCCTTCTGTCCTGCGACAATTCGAGAGTGCTCTACCTGGATCATGCTGCCACGACACCCCCGCGACCCGAGTCTCTGTCGGCAATGGCAGCAGCGAGCCACGGCAACCCTTCGGGGATCCATGGGGTGGCCCGCGAAGCGAAGGATCGACTCGAAGATGCGAGGGAGACCGTCGCTGGTCTGATCGGTGCCAGGCCCGGCGAGATCGTGTTCACCGGAGGCGGTACAGAAGCCGACAACCTCGCCGTCACCGGTGGCGCGCTTGCTTCCGGTGGGTCGGTGGTGGTTTCAGCCGTCGAGCACGATGCCGTCCTGAAGAGCGCTGCGTTCGTCGGCACGCTCGGCCATCGTGTCGAAGTCGTTGGTGTCGATCGGAGGGGCCGGGTCGATCCGGAGACATTCGCCGCGGCGGTCGGCACCGGTCCGTCGGTGGTCTCGGTGATGTACGCCAACAACGAGA
>CBEVHI010000346.1:0-2021 GCA_965549635.1 uncultured bacterium
TCGGTGGAGGATCTGCGACAGGGCAGAGTCACCGCCGACGCGTCCACCAACCTCGACCTGATCACCATCCGCGCCCTCGACCCGACCCCCGAAGGTGCGGCGTCGCTGGCCGATTCGGTCGGTCACGCCTACGAGCAGGTCGTCGCCGACGAGGTGAAGGCCAACGCCGACGCCGCACTCGCCGAACTGGACCGCTCCCGAGCCGACACCCAGGCGCAGATCGATGTGCTCGAAGCCGCCCTGGCCGCAGACCCCACCGACACCGCCGCCAAGGCCGAACGTGACGCCGCGGTCGCCCAGTTGGTCACCCTCAAGAACCGGGCGGAACAGATCTCGGTCGACGCCGCCCTGTACGGCACCGGCGTCCAGTTGTTCGAATCCTCAGAGATCCCCAAGTCGCCCGCCTCGCCGCAGCCGATCCGCAACGGTGCGGTCGCCGCCATCCTCGGTCTGCTCGCCGCCGGTGCGTACGCGTGGTGGCGTGCCGAACGTACCCAGAGTGCCGACTCCCGTCACGATGCCGCACCGGTGCTGGGCGCCCCCCTGCTCGGTGAGGTCCCCGACTTCGTCACCGTGGGCACCGAAGGGATGATTCCGACGGTCACCGCCCCCGGTTCAACGGTTGCAGAGTCCTACCAGTTCATTGTCACGTCACTCGAGTTTGCCCTCAACGGGTCTGGTCCTGTCGTGGTCATCACCAGTGCAGACCAGGGCGACGGCAAGACGGTGAGCGCTCTGAACCTGGCCGTCGCCGCAGCCAAGGATGGCCGAAAGGTGATGCTGGTCGACGCGGACGAACGGGTCCGCGGTCTCACCCGCTACTCGGGTGGCCCCCCGGAGCCGGGACTCACCGACCTGGCCGGCGGCACCGTCTCGATCGACGCTTGCACCCGCACATGGCCGGTGACCGACGGAGTTGTCGTACCGCTGATCCCCGCAGGGCGCAACCTCGGCGATTCCGCAGGGTTCTTTCGCACTCCCGCCTTCCGCGAAGCGATGACCCAGATCCGCCCGAGCGCCGACATCGTGCTGATCGACACCCCTCCGCTGCTGGCAGTAGCCGACGCTTCGGCGGTCGCTTCCCAGGCGGACGGGATCGTGCTGGTCGTGGCCAAGGGCACCCCGCTGCGCCACCTCGAAGACGTCAGGGACCGCCTCGAGTTCGTCGGCACCCCGCTGCTCGGCTACATCTTCAACCGTTCGGACCCCAACGACTCCAAGTACGGGTACAAGTACAAGTACGCCTACGGCTACGGGTACGCCAACGATCCCAATGGCAAACGCAAGCACCGCAGAAGCAGCGATGAGCGGGACTGAGGGCACCCACCAGCCGTCTGGCCGCCCTGACTCCGAACGCCGCACGCTGACCACCCGGGTCATCAGTCGCTGGGGGATTCTGCGATTCGCGATCCTCGCGGTCACCGACGCCGCACTCTGGTTCCTCGCCATGACGGTGGCGGTCTTCGCCCGCTTCGGGTTCGAATGGTCCCAGGTCAACATGGGCACCGTCGTCATCGTCGCACTGGTAGCGCTCGATGTGCACCTCGTCGTCGGTGCCGCCTCCGGTCTGTACACAGGGCGGCGACGGCTCGCCTCGTTCGAGGAGACCGGCTGGGTCGCTATCGCATCCGTCTCGGGTGGGCTCGCCGCGTTCATCGTCTCCGGCCTGCCGGCGAGCGGGAACCTGGTGCCGCTCAGTGCGACGATCGCCGCCGCCGCCTACCAGCTGGTCGGCGCCCTGGCAGCCCGGTTTGCCGGCAGGGCCATCTTGGAGTGGCGATCTCCCCACCGCTACGAACGCCGCCGAACCCTTGTTTTCGGGGCCGGCGAGGCCGGCTACCAGACCGTGCGGGCCCTGCAGCGTGACGCCGAGGCCGACACGGTGGCGGTGGCCTTCCTCGACGACGATCCGATGAAAGCCCACCTGCGCATGCAGCACCTGCGGGTCGTCGGCGGACGCAACGACATCGCCACGGCTGCGGAACGCTTCAGAGCCAACGCCCTGCTGATCGCCATGCCGG
>CBEVHI010000347.1:0-2020 GCA_965549635.1 uncultured bacterium
ACCGCTGCACTCGAGTTTCATGGCCACCGCTGCTGGGCGAGTGCCGCCGGTGTCAGAATTGGTCTCGCTGCGATGGAGGCACTCGGTGTATCTCGTGCAGGAGCAAAACAGCTCTTTGCCAAGGTCGAGATTGGTGACAAACACGGAGCCATGTGCTTCGCCGATGGCATCCAGTTCACAACCGGCTGCACGTTCGGCAAGGGCAACATCGAAAAGACGTATGAGGGCAAACTAGCGGTCACTCTTATCGAGAGCTCGACTGGGCGCGCCGTGAGAGTCAGCTACCGGACTGGCCTCCAGCCACGAATTGCCTCGTCTGCCTTCATGAAGAAGCGTCGCTCCGGCATTCCCCCAACCGAGATTCCGGAGGACGAACAGTGGGAACTGGTCGATCTCGTCTGGAATGCATCTGCTGAGCAGATCATGACGATTGGTCCGACCGTCGACAGTTCCAGGGTCAACACCGAAGAGGTGGTGGCGTTCACCACCTGCGAGATCTGTGACGAACTCGTCGCTGAGCCCTACCTGAGAGTCGCCAACGGCACTTCGATGTGCAGAGCGTGCTCCGGTTACGAGGTCTGAGAAGGCATCAATGAGCCTCCTTGCGGCAGCCGCCGCCGTCTTCGTGGGCTTCGGACTGATGTCGATGGCCGGCCTTGGCGCCGCAACCTTGTTCATCCCGATCTTCTACTACTCCGGGGTACCACTGCCTGAGGCAATCTCCACCGGTCTCTTGCTCAACGTCGTGTCGCTTGGGTTTGCCGTTCCCGGATACTTCAAGACGAGGTCGGTGAACCTCCGGATCGGGGTCCCAATCCTGATCGTTGCCGCACTGCTGGCACCGGTCGGGGCCGCCGTCTCCCACTCCGTCGACCACGATCTGCTCCTCGGTCTGTTTGCAGCATTCCTCGTTGCCGTCGGAGCCATGATGCTCTTCTATCGCCGACCGATCCGCCCCCTGGCCACCTCCCGCAAGGTGGAAGTAGTTGCCGGCACCACTGTCGGCAGCGGCGTTGGATTCCTCGCCGGGCTGCTAGGTGTCGGCGGCGGTGCATTTGTGCTGCCCATACTGCATGGCATAGGCCTCGAAACCAAGAAGGCGAGCGGCACGACAGCTCTCGTTGCCTTGGCCTCATCCGTTTCTGGCTTCGCGGCGAGAGCAACTCTTGGATCCATCGATCCTGCTTTTGCTGCCGTAACCAGTGTGGCCGCGGCAGCAGGCGCCTATGTAGCCTCCCGATTCGCCTCAAGGCGCTTGACGAGCGCATCACTGAAGCGGATCGTCGCAGTCATCCTGTGGCTGATAGCCGCCCGGATGATCTGGGACGTGCTCCGCTAGCCATCCCTCTCACAAGCATCTCATGCCCCTGCCGGCGGACGCCAAAACGAGGCCAGCTGCGCCGCGCCGGCCAAGATCCCAGCGCCGGCGATAGCGCCACCCACCCAGCCGGAGAGGTCAATCCCGACCGCAGCGTCGAGTGACACGGAGCCTGCCCCGACAACGGCGAGCACGAGGCCGACCGAACCGAGAGTCAGCAGATACTCCCACCCCTCGACCGGTCGGTTGAACACAAAGAAGCCGGCGCTTCGGTGATTGGAAACGAACGCAACGAGAAGGGTTGCAAGCAACGCTCCGGCCGCCACCGTCGTCAGAACACCAAGCATCAGGCCGGTGCCGATCGCCACCTCGCCGAGTGACGAAAGGATCGCCTGCGCGCGGGCCTTGCGGAAACCGATGGATGCGAACCACGAAGCGGTCCCATCGAGGTTGCGCCCATGGTTGATGCCGTGCGCAATCATGACGGACCCGACGACGAGTCGCAGTACCAGCAGCCCGAAATCGATCGCTTCCATCACATCCCTCCCGTCGGCTCCAACCGCTCGATAGCAGCGTCCATTCCGGTGATCTCCTACTTCCCCACCAGTGCCCTGGCGAAGAACAGCAGATTGGCGGGCCGCTCGGCGAGACGGCGAGTCAGATAGGGATACCACTGAGATCCGTACGGCACATACACGCGCA
>CBEVHI010000348.1:0-2019 GCA_965549635.1 uncultured bacterium
CCCCCATCGCCTCGCTGCGCTCGCCACTTCCCCCTGAGGGGGAAGCAGGAAGATGGCTCGACCTCGCCTGAGGAGGAAGCAAGAGAGACGTCGCCTCACACATCGACGCCGGCGGACTTCAGGAAGACAGCGCCCAGGGGTGGCACCGTCACGTTGACCGAGAACGGGCGGTCGTGCGACCCCAAGTCGTGCGCTTCGATGCCGCCCATATTGCCCATGCCGGAGCCGCCGTAGTCGATCGCATCGCTGTTGAAGATCTCGGTCCACACACCGTCCCGAGGCACGCCCACCCGGTAGTTGTAGCGGGGCACCGGCGTGTAGTTGGCCACGAACAGCACGAGATCGTCGCCGCCCTTGCGCAGGAACGCCAGGATGCTCGACCCCGGATCGTTCGCCTCGATCCACTCGAAGCCGGCGGGGTCACAGTCGAGCAGGTGCAGCGCCGGCTCATCCCGGTAGAGACGAGACAGATCGGCTACCAGTCGGTGCACCCCCTGGTGCGGCTCCCAGTCGAGGAGACTCCAGTCGACGCTGCCGTCGTGATTCCATTCGCCCCACTGGGCGATCTCCCCGCCCATGAACAGCAGCTTCTTGCCCGGCTGGGCGAACATCGAGGAGAACAGCAGGCGCAAGTTGGCAAACTTGCGCCAATCGTCACCGGGCATCTTGCCGATCAGCGACCCTTTGCCGTGCACGACCTCGTCGTGGGAGAGCGGCAGCACGTAGCTCTCGGTGAACGCGTACAGACCCCGGAACGTCAACTCGTTGTGGTGGTAGCCCCGGTAGATCGGATCGAGTGAGAAGTACGACAGGCTGTCGTGCATCCAGCCCATGTCCCACTTGAACCCGAAGCCGAGGCCGCCGAGATAGGTCGGACGGGACACCATCGGCCATGCGGTCGACTCCTCGGCGTAGGTCTGCACGTCCGGGAACGCCCCGTACACCTCCTCGTTGAAGCGACGCAGAAAGCCGATTGCCTCCAGGTCCTCGTTCCCTCCGTACATGTTCGGGATCCACTCGCCCTCTTTGCGGGAGTAGTCCAGATACAGCATCGAGGCGACCGCGTCGACCCTGATCCCATCGACGTGGTACTTGTCGAGCCAGAACAGCGCCGACGACAGCAGGAACGAACGGACCTCATTGCGCCCGTAGTTGAACACGTAGCTGCCCCAGTCGGGATGGAATCCCTGGCGGGGATCGGCGTGCTCGTACAGGTGGGTCCCGTCGAACAACCCCAGGCCGTGTTCGTCGGTGGCGAAGTGCGACGGCACCCAGTCGAGGATCACCCCGATGCCGGCCTGGTGCAGCGCATCGACCAGGTACATGAAATCCTGCGGGGTGCCGAAGCGTGAGGTGGGTGCGAAGTAGCCGGTGGTCTGATACCCCCACGACCCGCCGAACGGGTGCTCCATGACCGGGAGGAACTCGACATGGGTGAACTCGAGGCCCCGCACATACTCGACCAATTGGGACGCCATCTCCCGGTAGCCGAGCGGCTGTCCGTCGTCTGCCCGCCGCCATGATCCGAGATGGACCTCGTATATCGAGATCGGTGCATCGTTGCGGTTCCTCTCGTGACGGCCAGCCATCCACTCTGCATCGTCCCACTCGTAGGAGAGGTCCCACACCACCGAAGCCGTACGAGGTGGCACCTCTGCATAGAGGGCGTAGGGATCGGCCTTGAAGACTTCCGTGCCGGTGTCCCGGTTGCGCACCAGGTACTTGTAGGTGTCGCCTGCTTGCACGCCGGTGACAGTGCCGGCCCAGATACCGGAGTTGCCCTGCGGTTCGAGCGCGTTGGCGGTCTCGTCGTAGTGGTTGAAGTCGCCGGTGACCGACACGAACCCGGCATCGGGTGCCCACACCGCGAAACGGCAGCCGTCGTCGGTCAGGTGCGCCCCCATCTTCTCGTACAGGCGCGTGTGGGAACCCTCGTTGAAGAGGTAGAGATCGTCGGCGGAGAGGACCGTGTCGTCTTTGGCAGTCATGCCATCAGGTTAGGCGGACCAACCCTGCCGC
>CBEVHI010000349.1:0-1997 GCA_965549635.1 uncultured bacterium
ACTGGTGACTGCGGGATGGCGCGCAACCCTTGCGGGAGACCACGACCTTGCAGCGCGGATCGCTAATGCCGCCATCGAGTCTGGCGGCGGTGACGAGGCAATGCTGATACGAGCCGGGGCGATAGCCCAGCTTGGGTGTGCCGCGGAGGCCGACGTGCTCCTTGAGAAGGTGGCGATCGAAGCCGAGGACCAGCTGCTCCGGGCCCGAGCGATTGTTCGGCGCGCCGAGATCGCAGGATGGCTTGGCTCGGAATTCGAGATGGATCGAGCCATAGACCTTCTCGAGAACGGGTTAGGAGGTATCGGAGACCGCCGTGCTCGAGCATTGCTCGAGAGTTCGCTGCTGTTGCTCAGGACGTTTGCACGGCCCGACCCATCAAAGGCACTTGTCGCTGCCGTGGAAATCGGTGACGATGAGGAAGCACCTCCTGCGGCGCGACTCCAAGCCATCACCTTGGCACAACTCATTGCCGTGTGGCTGGGAAGGCTTCCGCTTGTCCTCACACTCGCCCATCGAGGTGACAGGCTTCTCGATATGGCCGGGCCAATGCTTCGAGAGGCGAAGGCGCGGCTAGAGATATCGAAGGGTATCGCCTGGACATACGACGGCCATCTTGACATGGCGGTAGCTTTGCTCGATGAGGGCTACCGTCGGGGGCTTCGCCCCCCCAGCGATGGATATCTCGGATCGTGGGGAATACATCTAGGGCTCGCTCTCACGGCAGGGGGTCGACTAAGCGACGCAGTTGGGGTGACCCAGGAAGCGCTTCGGCTCACCCCATATGGCGACATACCTAATCATCTCGGGAATCATGCTGCATTGGCCACGGTGGTCGCCGGTGAGGCCCGCGACCAAGCTGCGTTGCGTAAGGCTATCCGCGTTCTCGAGAACGTTGACTATCTGCCTCCGCCAGCTCTTGCCTGGCGGCCGATGGCCCGGGCTTGGGTAGCGTGGCTCAATCAGGACGTCGAGGCCGCTGCGCGGTTCGCGGCTGAGTCCGCCGAGGGCGCGCTCAGCGATGAGAATCTCTTGGGGGCAGCCTGGGGCTGTGACTATGCCCTCCAGTTCGGTCAGCCCAGACACGTTGTCGATCGCCTGCAGGAGATTGCGGCGGCAACAGAGTCGATTGTCTTTGATACGTGGTCGAGGCAGGCAGTGGCTCTAGACGACGGTGACGCGGCGCAGCTGTCGATGATCGCGGCCGAGTATCAGGATCGGCATGAGTATCTGCATGCTCTTCAGGCTTCGGTCCAAACGGCGAAGCTCTATGAGTCAAGGGGTGAAGACCGGTTGGCGGTGCAGGCGTTGGCGAGGGCCAGGTATGTGGCCGGATTGACCGGCCAGCTTGATGCTTGGCTGCCGCCCGATCGCCCTTCTGATCTGACCTCCCGGGAAACTCAGGTGGCAACTCTTGCTGCAGAGGGGCACACCAGCCGCGATATTGCTGATCGTCTCTTCATCTCGGTGCGGACCGTGGACAACCACCTTGCTTCGATCTACACGAAACTAGGGATTCATCATCGGTCCGACCTGGCGTCCGTCTTCGACCCGAATCCCTGAGGCAAGCCACTTCGATCCAGTGGGTTCCTCCGCTAGGTAGCCACCTCTCCCAGAACGAGTAGTGGACTACTCATGACTCCCATACCTAATTGGCCCCCGCTCCGCCGCCGTCGTCGATCGATGAGGGCCGCCCCGCCCTGCAAGGAACTTGGGGACGGACCGTGACCTAGGAGAACCATCGAAAGGAAGAACCATGCGACTACCTCGCCCAGATCCTCCCGTCTGTCTGACTCGCCGGCAGCGGCCCGGCATCAGGGCGCGCCGTTGGGTGCCCGCAATGAGGCCGACCGCCGCAAGAGATGAGCAAACGGGACCGTCGAATTGAGTAGCCCGCTACTCAAGACACGAAGAGTGTTCTGATGGATGATCATCAACGGAGGCGACCCCATGTCGTATGAGGACGTCCTGAAAGCGTCTATTGGCTGAAGGAGGTGTG
>CBEVHI010000350.1:0-1997 GCA_965549635.1 uncultured bacterium
CAACGGCGACCAGGTGGACGGCAGCTCAAGCCGCGTCACCTCTCAGCTCCTGAAGTGGCAACCGGCCGGTGTCGGTGGCGGCGTCCCCGGGGCTTACAACGTCTCCTTCAACCTCACCGACCTAGCCGCCCACGCGGCCATCGCCCCGACAAACACCTTCACCCATCCGCCCTTTGCAACACCTGCGCTCCTCCTTCAGGTCTACGCAGCGCCCACCGATACCCAACCCGAGGCCGCGAGCGCCTACGGCCTCACCACCCTCTTCCAGGGCAGAACCTGGCACGCCGATCTGGGGATGTACTACTACCGAGCAAGG
Source organism: uncultured bacterium (assembly GCA_965549635.1). Lineage (GTDB taxonomy): Bacteria > Actinomycetota > Acidimicrobiia > Spongiisociales > UBA4744 > CBEVHI01. Next base: position 317 of record CBEVHI010000350.1, read on the forward strand.
TGGTCCCTACCAGAAGCCGGGGTGTTTGCCGAAAGAGACCCGCTGGACCCACGACTTGTCGAAGAAGGTAGGGGGTGGGACTGGTATTCCTTTGTATCAAACAGCCCGGTCAACGCCGTCGATCCAGATGGCGCGCTCCCAAAGTGGATGGATCCACGCAAACTGTTTTCCAGCCGACAGAACGACAAGAGAGGAGCTTCCGACGAGCCGTCTCCGGTCGACGTCCCCGATTGGGACAAACTCTCCAAGCCTGTGGGGCCCAGCTCAGAGGGCGGGCTCGGGTGGGTCAACGACTGGATCGAGTGGGATAGGAAACGAAGGACCCTCGCCCGTATCTTTGAAGCGTGGGTCAGCGACAACTATCACGTAAATCCATGGGACCACAGACGGTCCTGGGGTATAGCCCGTGAGTTGATCGTGGGGCTCCCCTACGAGGGCATCCATGTTGGCGACAACCTGCAGATTTGGGAGAGAGGTCGCGGTCGGTTTGTTGTAGGGGTCTTCGGCTTTGGCACACCAAACCTGTCCCTTCGGAGGCTCGCGAGCAGTCTCACGAAGAGTCTACTCTTCGGGACTAAAGGACCGCTGCCATTCATGGGGGCAGCGGCCAGTGTGGATGTGTCTGTGAACTATGCAATTAATATTAGACGAGCAACCAATAATCTGAGATTGACCAGTCGACAACTTGCAGATTCATGGGCTGGTCCATCATGGGTCATTGGTCTCTCGATTCCCCTCTTGAAGGGAGTTGGGGCCTCTGGTTTCGAGAGCCGCAACTATGTTGGCTACGCCGTCTCGGTGGGGCCCGGCGAGGGCGCCTACGTCACTCGCCCAAGGAGCCGTCTGCTGGTGGGCCCCCTAGTAGTTTCCTCTGTCACCGAGGCCTACGTGGTATCCCAGCTCTACTGGTCCGCCAGCCACTTTGTCGGGCCAGTGAGACGATTCTTCAATCGGCGGTAACATGAAGACAGCCTCCAGGACTTATCTCATCTCATGGAGCGTCTTGGTATTGGTGCTCGGGAGTATCTTCTGGTTTGCGATCGTGGATCACGGGGACTACGTCGATGACCCAGACGGCGCAGCAGTGGAGTACCTTCTCCGTGTCGCCATTCTTGGCGGCGAATGTCACGACTTCGATCCGTTGATCGGCACCGACATCGAGAGCGACCTCCTTGACTGTGCGGGAAGTGTAACATTGACCATCAGAAACCGAAAAAACGGTACCATCCTACGCGTTCCGAGACGATTCCATCTTGAGAAGGTATGGGCATCAAAAGATGAGAAGCTGTTCCTTGAGTCGAACAACGGCTACCTCTTCCGTGTGAAGGCGGGCATACTGGTCGATTTCATCCACCTCAATCCAGGGCAGGTCCACGCGATCGAGACGGGCACGTGGAGCCTGCCGCCGGAAGAGTCGATATGGCTGAATGGCCCGTTGTTGTCCTCCGCAAAAAATGAATCCGCGGGATTCGGAGGACTCAACTGCGGCCGGCGGTGGAGATTCGGGAGATGGAGAGGGGTGAGGATGATGCCAATGGCTGGAGACGGAAGGCGTGTGCCGGCTCATCGGAGCGGTTTCTTGGCCATGACAGCCCCCCGGGACACGGCTCCGCCTTTCGCGCTTCGCCTTCTTCGGTTGTCGGCGGCGTCCTGCCGGCTGGGCTCACGCGGCCTTGACGGG
>CBEVHI010000351.1:0-1991 GCA_965549635.1 uncultured bacterium
CGTCGATCACCGGCGCGTAGAGCTCATCGGCGTTCGAGAACCCGGCGTTGCGGGAGGCGTCCCACTGCATGGGCGTGCGAAGGCCGTCACGATCCGGGAGACCGAGGTTGTCCCCCATGCCGATCTCATCTCCGTAGTACAGGAATGGGGTCCCGGGGAGGGCGAAGAGCAGCGACAGCATGAGCCGGAGCTTGCGGGGGTCGTTGTCGAGAAGTGGGGCGAGACGGCGGCGAATCCCGACGTTGAGCTTCGCCCTCGGGTCCTTGGCGTAGGATTCGTAGAGCTCCGCTCGCTCCTCGTCGGTGACCATCTCCAGGGTGAGTTCGTCGTGGTTGCGGAGGAAGATTCCCCACTGGGCGGAGGTTGGGATCGCAGGCGTGCGGTCGAGGATCCATTCGATGGGGCCGCGGTCTGCCCTGGCGAGGGCGAGGTAGAGGCGCGGCATCAGCGGGAAGTGGTAGTTCATGTGCGACTCGTCGCCTGCACCGAAATACGCCACCGCGTCCTCCGGCCACTGGTTCGCCTCGGCGAGCAGCATGCGGTCCGAGTAGCGCTCGTCGATGTGGGAGCGCAGCGCCTTGAGCTCGGTGTGGGTCTCCGGCAGGTTCTCGCAGTTGGTCCCTTCCCGCTCGTGGAGGTAGGGGACGGCGTCGAGGCGCAGTCCATCGACGCCCAGGTCCAACCAGAAGTCCATGGCGTCGATCACCGCTGCTCTGACCACAGGGTTGTCGTAGTTGAGGTCGGGCTGGTGCGAGAAGAAGCGGTGCCAGTAGTAGGCGCCTGCTATCGGGTCCCACGTCCAGTTCGACGCCTCGGTATCGGTGAAGATGATGCGGGCCTCGCGGTAGCGGTCGGTCGTGTCACTCCACACGTAGAAGTCGCGCTCGTTCGAACCGGCCGGCGCACGCCGTGCTCGCTGGAACCACGGGTGCTGGTCGGAGGTGTGGTTGGCGACGAGTTCGGTGATGACCCGCAGGTCGCGCCGGTGGGCCTCGTTCAGGAAGACGACGAAGTCGTCCATCGTCCCGTAGCGCCGATCGATCGACGTGTAGTCGGCGACGTCGTACCCGTCGTCCCTGAGAGGCGATGGATAGAACGGCAGCAGCCAGATGGCGGTGATCCCCAGGTCGGCGAGGTAGTCGAGCTTGGAGGTGAGGCCGGCGAAGTCTCCGAACCCGTCGCCATCGGAGTCTCGAAACGAGCGGATGTGGGTCTCGTAGACGATGGCGTCCTTGTACCAGTCCATGGGGGGAGATTAGGTGTCACGCGCCCTCACTCTCGCGTTCTTGTGACGCTTGACGCGGATAGTCCGAGCCAACCGTCACAAGAACGGGGTGGGGGTCGCTCTAGGCTGGTGGTATGACGTTGTTCGGTCCGAAACCTGAGATCGAAGTGGCCATCCTTGCCGACGCCGTCCAGGCGGTCGGCGGCAAGCTGTATGTGCTCGGCGGCGGGTGGGACACCTTGTTCGCCTCCCGGTTCCCCGCCCGGCACCCGAGTCTCGGCATCGGAGTGCGTATCCGAGTCCCGTGGAGCTCAGCGGAGAACGAGTTTCGCCTGTCCGTCGACCTTCTCGACGAGGACGGCCGCAGCGCCTTCGGTGAGCGTTCGATCACCCAGACCTTCCGTGCGGGGCGTCCAGACGGGCTGCCTGACGGCGCCGACGTCGGGATCGTCCGAGCGCTCACGATCAACGGTCTGGTCTTCCCTCATGCCGGGGGTTACTCGTTCGTTGTCTCCATCGATGACGCCGAGGTGCACCGGATCTCGTTCCGGGTGCGCGAGCGCCCCACATAGCGTCCTGTCAATGCTGGCCCTACCCCGTGTGGCCGCCATTGACAGAACTGGTACTGATCCGTTCCTGTCAATGCTGGCCGTACCCCGTGTGGCTGCCATTGACAGGATTGGATAGCTCAGCTGCCAATCCCGGGCAACGGGACCCCTAACCTGGCGGCGTGAAACCGATCATCGACCGCATCGAACGCCAGCCC
>CBEVHI010000352.1:0-1990 GCA_965549635.1 uncultured bacterium
TGGAAGAGCTTGAGGAGGTCGCGCAGGACCACGCCGATGGTTTGACGGGCGTCCTCGGCTCGGGCGGGATCGTGAAGCGGCGCCTTGGCCATCTCCAGGTACCAGTCGAACACCTCCGACCACGCGAAGTTGTACAGCAGCGCATAGGCATCGGAGAGGCGGTACTGGTCGGCGAGTTCGTCGAACGAGGCAACCACCTCCCCGAGACGCGACAGGATCCACCGGTCGACCGGTGCCGGATCTTCGGGGTAGCCGCCGGCGGCGGGGACGTGGTTCGTATGTTGCAGTCCCAGCCTGACGGCGTTCCACAGTTTGTTGCCGAACTTGCGTGCCCCTTCGACCCATTCGATGTCGAAGGGAACGTCGTGGCCGGGGGCGGCGGCCTGGATGAGGGCGAGACGGAGCGAATCGGCGCCGTGTTCGGCGACAACGTCGAGTGGATCGACGGCGTTGCCGGTCGACTTGGACATCTTGATCCCCTCGGTGTCGCGCAGCAGCCCGTGGATGACGGTGTCGACGAAGGGCACGTCGCCCATGAAGTGCAGACCCATCTGCATCATGCGCGCCACCCAGAAGTAGATGATGTCGAATCCGGTGATCATCACCGCGTTCGGATAGAAGCGCTCGAGGTCTTCGGTCTGCTCCGGCCAGCCGAGGGTCGAGAACGGCCACAGCGCCGAGGAGAACCACGTGTCGAGGACGTCCTCTTCCTGGCGTAGGTTCGTCGAACCACACGCGCACTCGGTCGGGTCGTCCTTGGCGACGATGACCTCGCCGCAGTCGTCGCAGTACCAGGCAGGAATCCGGTGGCCCCACCAGATCTGGCGGCTGATGCACCAGTCGCGCAGGTTCTCCATCCAGTGGAAGTAGTTGTTCTCCCAGCGTTTCGGATGAAAGCGCATCCGATCTTCCCGCACCGCGTCGATGGCGGGGATGGTCAGCGGTCGCACCTTCACGAACCACTGGTCGGACAGGTACGGCTCGATCACGGTGCCACACCGGTAGCAGTGCCCCACCGAGTGGGCATGATCCTCGATCTTCTCGACGGCGCCTGCCGTGTGCAGATCGTGTTTGACCGCCTCGCGGGCCTCGAAACGGTCCATTCCATCGTATTGCAGGCCGGTGAACGCCACCCTGGCCTCCTCATCGAGGATCTTGGGCGCTTCGAGACCGTGTCTCTGGCCGATGTCGTAGTCGTTCGGGTCGTGGGCAGGGGTGACCTTCACCGCGCCGGTCCCGAACTCGGGGTCGACGGCGTCGTCGGCGATGATCGGGATCTCCCTTCCGACGAGGGGAAGGCGGACGGTTCGCCCAACGTACGGCTGGTAGCGGGCGTCATCAGGGTGCACGGCGACAGCCGTGTCGCCGAGCATGGTCTCTGCCCGCGTTGTGGCGACCGTAATGCCACCGGGGCCGTCGGTGAACGGGTAGGTGAGGTAGACCAGTTCTCCCGGTTCGTCCTCGTACTCGACTTCGATCTCGGCGAGGGCGGTGCCGCAGCGGGGACACCAGTTGATGATCCGGTTGCCGCGGTAGATGAGGTCCTCTTCGTAGAGGCGAACGAAGACTTCTCTCACGGCACGCGACAGCCCTTCGTCCATGGTGAAGCGTTCGCGACTCCAATCGACCGAGTCGCCGAGGCTGCGCATCTGGACGCTGATGCGGTCCCCGTACTGGCGCTTCCATGCCCAGACCTGTTCGATGAACGCTTCCCTGCCAATGTCGTGGCGGGTGAGTCCTTCGGCGGCAAGGTCACGCTCGACCACGTTCTGGGTCGCGATCCCGGCGTGATCGGAGCCTGGCAGCCAGAGGGCGGCGTAGCCCTGCATGCGTTTGCGGCGCACGATCACGTCGTGAATGGCGTGATTCAGAGCGTGCCCCATGTGCAGTTGACCGGTCACATTGGGGGGCGGAATGACGACGCAGAACGGTTCGCCGTCAGGATTGTGCTCAGGTCGAAAGACGCCGGCTCGATCCCAACGGTCGTACC
>CBEVHI010000353.1:0-1988 GCA_965549635.1 uncultured bacterium
CATCCCCAGCGAGGCGGCCACCTCCTCCACCGAGAAGCCACCTGCGGGAGCGGGAGCGACGGGAGCAGCAGCCGTGGGGACAGCGGTCGGGGCGGGAGCCTCGACCGCGGGGGCCGGCTCTGACACGGCTTCTTCGACGGGAGCGGAAGCTGCAGGTTGCGCACCGGTCATTTCGGCCAGCACTTCTTCTACGGATCGGCCGCTTGCCTTTGCTCTTGCCTCGGCGGATCGGCGCAAGAGCTTCTCCGGTATCGCCGCAGCGCCGGCTGCGGGGGCAGCCGCTACGACGGGTTCGACTGCCGGTACCGCGGAAGGGGGTGGCGTCGGTGCCGCCGCCTGAATCGGTTCCGGCTTCGGTTTGGGAGCGACCTTCTTGGGAACGGTGTTGCGCAGTGGTGCCGGGGGCAGGTTGGCGAGGATCGCTTCCCGTGAAGCCGCCTCGCGTTCGAGGAGCTCCTGGGGAATCGTGACCGGAACCTCCGGTTTCGGTTCGACCCCTTCAGGAAGCGTGATCGGCTCCCCATCTCCCACGGAGAAGGCCGGGATCTCCTCGTACTCCTCACCGAGGGCTTTGGCCCTCGCGGACGAGATCCGCCGCTTCAGTTCGTCGGGGACCATCACGACTCCTGCCCCGGACCAGAGAGGCCATCTCTGCGCACCTTCCAGAGGTGCACGGCTGTCAGTACAAGGAAGATGAACGGAATGAGCATGACATGGAAGACGTACGCCCGCAGCAAGGTCGCATCCGGCGTCGGACCGAACAGCGCCGACTTGAGCGCACCGCCGATGAGGGGAACCGAACGAACCACGGTGTCCACGATGGCTGCCACCGCGGAGGCACCCTGGTCCCAAGGAAGGATGTTGCCGCTGGCGGCCATGGCGGCCAGCGCAGCCAGCATGGTCACCCCGATCGCCCAGTTGCTGCGCCGAATGCCCTTGTAGGCCCCGTGATAGAAGACCCGAGCCATGTGGAGGAACGCAGTGATGATCAACAGGTAGGCCGACCAGCGGTGGAGGCTGCGCAGGAATGAGGAGTAGCCGCCTGCCGCAAGGGCATGGGTATCAGCAAAGGCGGTAGTGAGCGTGGGCCGGTACCCAAACGACAGCAAGAGCCCTGTGAGAGCCAAGACGGCAGTCAACCCGACGCTGATCCCTCCGAGTCCCAAGGTGTAGGAGAAGCGCAGGGCATGACGTTTCACCCTGGCAGGATGGAGAAGCCCGAGCGCCGGACGACGACCCTCGCTATCTGCCACCGGAACCTCCCTTGACCAGTTGGCGCCCATAGGCCGAGAGACCTGATGTGCCGTCGGGAGTCTCCGTCCGTTCTCGCATGAGGTAGGTGCCGGCCGCGAAGAGCGCCACGAGGTACACCACAGAGACGAGATCCTTGGCCCATTCGGGTCCGAGTTCGTGCATCGAGCGCTGCCACCATGACGGGTACACCGCGAAGCCGAGGACCAGGGCGAGAACGACCAGAGCGCTGCCGAAGAAGGCCCGAGGCCAGGTGACGTCACGCCCGGCAAGCCACACCTTGGCAGACCCCAGCAGGAACAGAAGCGATCCGGCCAACGCCAGGGCGATACCGAGAGAAGCAAGAGCCGCCTGGCCCGCATCCGAAGCCGGCACAAAGGGCCCGGCGATGAGGACGCCTCCGACGATGAGAGCGGCGCCCAGGACCATGGCAACTGCGCCACGACCTCGATGCTGTCCGTCAACCTTCAACATCGTCCTCACTCACGTCGCCGGTACTCTACCGCGCAACCTCGGTCCCAATCGAAACCGTGCTACCTCTCAAGAAAACGACTCAAGTGACCCTCGGAAACCGCCGATACCTCCCGTGTGGATGGAAGACATCCGTCCATGCGGACTTCGTGTCCGCGGGGAAAACGGGGCGTACCGTCGCTCACGAAACCTCAGGCACGTTCATCTGAGGTTTTGACAAGGTAAGCCTCCCAGCCCGCCCCGGCGGCGGTCGCCCGTTCCCCCAC
>CBEVHI010000354.1:0-1987 GCA_965549635.1 uncultured bacterium
CACCGACTCCCGTGGAAGTCGGACCGGTGAACGGCAGGGTCTCAGTCGTCGGCCCGACAGTCACACTTGTTGTCGTGTTGACGACTGTGGTCGGCGAGACCTGCGGCTTGACCAGCCCGGCATCCCATGTCAGATCGTTCTGACCTGTGGCGAGTGTGATCGCGGCCGTCCAGCCGGAGCCGGCATCCGCGTCACTGCCCGTTGCACCCGTCCCGTTCCCGGCAACGGTGAACCCAAACTCGGGGGTCCCGCCGAGACCAGCAGGGATGATGAAACGGATCTTGTAGGTGCCCGCGGTAAGACCCGAGAACAAGTACTTGCCGCTGCTATCCGTGATCGCACTGCCCAACTCTGTGGTGCCGGTACCGTCGTAGAGCTTCACGGTCACACCCGCGACGCCGGCTTCACCCAAGTCCTGAATACCATTCGCACCAGAGGTGCCACTCACACCATCGTCCCACACGAAATCACCGATGCTGCCCAACGGCTGCTGAGTGGTGGGGGTCGTCGGAGGCGTCGTGTACCCGATGTAGTGCGACGGATCAGTATCCGTCACCGGGACTTCACTCTCGGGTGGAAACCCTTCGACGGAACCGATATTCGCGTACTGACCCAGAGACGCCGTACCCGACGCACTGAAGGTCCAGGTCTCAGTCAAATCCAACACGCTGTTGCTGTTGGTGTCACCAGACACATAGACCGGCGTGACACCTGCATCGCTATCGGTCACCGACACATTCGACAACGCGACATCACCCGTATTCGTCACCAGATACGTCCAAGTCACCGGATCCCCAACCAGAATCGACGGACCCGTCGGCGTGTCAGCATCCTGACCATTCGTCGCCTTCTCAATATCAATCGCCGGGACCGGAAGTGCCGTTCCGTAGTAGTGCGACGGATCCGAATCGGAGACATCCTGCCGACCCTCGGGCGGCGTACCCGTCACCGATCCGATGTTCGAGTACTGACCCAGAGACGCCGTACCAGACGCACTGAAGGTCCAGGTCTCAGTCAAATCCAACACGCTGTTGCTGTTGGTGTCACCAGACACATAGACCGGCGTGACACCTGCATCGCTATCGGTCACCGACACATTCGACAACGGGACATCACCAGTATTCGTGACCACATACGTCCACATCACCGAATCCCCAACCAAGACCGAAGGACCAGTCGGCGAATCAGCATCCTGACCATTCGTCGCCTTCTCAATATGCACACCCGGAACCGGTGAAGTCGGCATACTGTTGTAGAAGGTACATGTCACATGCTCTCCACCCGCAAGCTCGAAGCTCACCTGGGGAGTCTGGGACGATGCACCGTTGTCGCAACTAACGGAGTCGAAGACCCACCCGGCAGCAGCCTGCCCTTGCGTCATCAACTCTGCCAGCGTGTAGTCGCCTCCGTTCAACCTGTCCCACGTGTAGGAGTCGACGCTGTCGCCAAGAACAGGCACACTCGGGAAAGGGCCGATGGCGATCGCGTCTCCACCCTCGGGAGGTGGAGCGATGAGGCCGGACAGCTCAAATCCGAAGCTCTCCGTCGCAGGGTCGGCGCTCTTCAACACGGTTATGGTGCCCGGTGTGAAAGTCTCCCCACATGTCTTCTTGCCGCCATCTCGAACGATGTGGTAGCTGAGGACCTCCCAACCGGCTCCGTCAACAGACTCCGTGGGAAACGCCGGAGGATTGCTGCTCCAGCCATCGTCAAACACAGCCGAACACGACACATGGATCGTCCGCTCCGTGTCAAACACAGGCACTTCGAAGTTGCCATGTGTGCTCGGGTCCCGACTGTCCCCTGACAGGACCTTTCCGTTCGCAAAGTAGAACGTATAGATCGAGTATGGGGTAGCAGCCGCCGCCGGGGCTGGCGCCACGTACGCGAACAACGGCACCAGCAACAGCAGCGCCAGTGCCGCTCGAAGCGCCCGCCCTGCCAATGTGTGATCGTTCATTGCCGCCTCCCTGGCATTCTCAATGTC
>CBEVHI010000355.1:0-1985 GCA_965549635.1 uncultured bacterium
GCGATTCAGGCAACGATCGCCAGGGCGGTGTCGGTGTCGACCTCGGCGATGTCCTACGGCCCCCAGCAGCAGGGGCACTCCTGGGAGCACTCGCTGGTCACGTGAAAGTCGAACGTGGCGACGGTGGGCCCGTGGTCTCCGATGCTCTCTGCAGCCAGGCTACCGATAGGACCGCACGCCGGGACGAAAGACCGGCCTTGACGTGGCGGCCGGTACCGTGGTGCCGTACGACGCTGGACGTTTCGACGGAGCCCGCAGGGAGAAGGGTGAATTGGACCGCAAAGAGGCACTGCGCAAGTACAGAGAGACTCCGCGTCCTGCCGGCGTGTATCGAGTCTTGCACCGACCCAGCGGCAGAGTCCTGCTCGGAGCGAGCCCTGACGCGCCGGCGATGCTCAATCGCATCAGGGCGCAACTGAGCATGAAGAGCCATCCCAACAAGCAGCTTCAGAGTGATTGGGATGCCGGAGGGGAGGCTGCGTTCGAGTTCGAGGTCGTCGACCTTCTCGGGGTGCCCGATGACCCCAGCCAAGACATCAGCGATGATCTCCAGATCCTCTGCGAGCTTTGGAAGGAAAGACTGCAGATCGAAGCCGGTCCTTCCTACTGAAGTGCTGCATGCAGTCCGATAGGTTGCAGGGGACTTCGAGTAGACGCCTACGCCCTCCTGGCGGTCACCAACCAATACGCTCCATTCAGCCCGCACTGAGACTGCAAGATCCAAAACGACTGGCGTCGGAAGCACCTCGGCGGTGCCGGTAGGACCCACAGATCGCCGGCGACCCCTGGCGCTACGCTGATCTCATGGCGAGCATCTTGCTCGACGGTGTAACGGTGGAACGTTCGGGTGTCGCGGTGATCCGTGCCATGACGCTCGCCATCGAGGATCGTGAGCTCTTCGTGCTCATGGGACCATCCGGCAGCGGCAAGACGTCGGTGTTGCGCATCGTCGCCGGACTCGATATGCCGACAAGCGGGGACGTGCTCTTCGACAGCGGCGTTGTGACCCACGTGGAGCCTGCAAAACGCGACATCGCGATGGTGTTCCAGGAGAACACGCTCATCCCGTCCAGATCGGTTCGCAAGAACATCTCGTTCCCCCTCGAGATGCATCACATCGAACGCAGCGAGATCGAGCGGCGGGTCCTCGCCCAGACCCGCGCAATGGCGATCGATCGGTTCCTGGACAGGATGCCCGCACATCTCGCTGCCGGACACCAACAGCTCGTTCAGGCAGCGCGGGCCCTCGTACGTAGGCCTTCCGTCTTTCTGCTCGACGAGCCTCTCGCACGTATCGATTCGGCGAACCGACGCATAATGCGAGCCGAGATTCGCCTTCTCCAGAGGGGCTACGGCGTCACAACGCTCTACGCGACAAATGATCAAGAAGAGGCGATGATCCTCGCCGATCGTATCGCCGTGATCAACGAAGGCGTCCTCCGTCAGGTTGGAACGCCCGAAGAGATCTACCGCAAACCGGCCGACGTGTTCGTTGCCGGCTTCGTCGGTTCGCCGTCGATGAACTTCCTGCCAGGGGAGCTCTCAGGTTCGGAAGTACACATCGCCGCCGGTGCGCTCCCGGCGCCTCCCCTTACCTCGCAAGGGTCCGTCACCGTAGGGGTACGTCCCCGCGACTGGGCGGTCGTACCCACTGCGGGTCTGCCGGGTGTCGTCACGTCGATCGAGAACCATGGTGGTCACGTATTCGCCCAGGTCGACCTCGGCGGCGATCCGATCGTGGTGCGTTTCGACGATGAACGCCCTACCCCCGGGGACACGCTCGCACTCTGGCCGCACCGCCTCCACCTGTTCAACCTCTCAGGCAGGGCCATCGCTCGCATCACCTGAGTTCCCAACGCAGCCTTGCGTCCGACCGCATGTGTCGAGCGGTGAGAGTCAGTCTGGGGACGGCGGCAGCACCGCCATTGGACCGGTGACGGTCTACAGGAGGCTGCGGCGCCTTCTTCCCTTGGCCGAGCGGCGAA
>CBEVHI010000356.1:0-1984 GCA_965549635.1 uncultured bacterium
GCTGCTGGTCCTTGATGTCGCGCGCCGCTGGGAGCATCTCGGAAACGAGCCGCCGGACTTCCTCGAGACGGCCCCGCATGAACAGAACGTTGGCCCGATGCCCCTTGGCCATGACACTCGCCTGGCTTCCACCCACCTCCTGGTCGCGTGCCAAAACGGCATCGACGAGATCCAGAATCTCATCCCAGGCGCCTGCCGGATAGAGCAGCTCACACTTGGTCATCCGATTCCAATCGGCGTTCGCCAGATATCCGCGTTCGTCGGCCGTCCGGATCGCCCCATCGATCTGCACCAGAGCCTCTCTCGGCCCCTCCATGATCCCCAGCTCGGTCGCCAGGTTGTTGGCGGCGGTGATCGCCTGACGAGTCAGGTTTCTGTCCTCGGCGATGTGCAAGGCCTCGCGATAGTCCTCAAGACCGGTCGTGTCGCCCACATTGCAGAGTGCACCACCTCGCGTGGAAAGGAGCCGAATGTGATCGGTCACCGAACCGGCAGCATCCACGATCGGTCGGGCGCGCTCGGCGGCGTCGAGCGCTTCCTCCGCCATGCCTCGGAGGAAGAGGGCGTTGGCGCGCCCCACCATGACCTCCGCCTTGGCTGCCGAGATCGGTGCGTCCTCGATGAGGCTCACCGCTTCTGGCCCCAGATGATCCGCCGCATCGGCGTCTCCCCGCCACCAGGCGATGCCCGCCTGTTGCGCCCGGGCTCTCGCCATACCCTCACGGTCGTCCATCGAAGCGAACACTTCATACGCCTGCTCCAAAGATCGATCGAGCAGGTCTGTGTCCTGTGTGACCCTGGCAAGCTCGAGCAAGGCGCGACCCTTGTCCCCGGGTCGGGGAGCAATCTCGGCTGCCCTGCGGAAGTACTCTGCGCCTCGCGATGCGTCGAGTTCCTTGGCCCGTTCCCCGGCGAGCATGATGAACCGGTAGGCCCGTTCTGCAAGGTCGTCGTCCGAGGCAGAAGACAACTCCAGGGCTTCCGAGAGGTGGAATGCCAGCAGTTCGGCCACATCGACTGCCCGTTCACCACTGACCGCCTCCAACCATCGAGCCGCGGCCTCATGGAGAACAGCCCTCTCCGCCCTCGGGATCTGACCGTAGGCCACATCCTGAATCAGCGAGTGGAAGAACTTGAACTCCTCTTGACCCCGCATCGAAGAGTCCCGCACCGGCCTGATCAGTTCACGTTTGATGAGCCGGCGCAACGAGGCACTCGCCTCCAGCTCGGGACGCATGAACGAGATGACCGCGGTCCAGAACACCCGGCCCACCACCGCCGCCGTTTGCAGAAGTGCCTTGTCCTCGTGGTCGAGGAGATCGAGCCGTGCGGCGATCAGCGCCTGTACCGAGTCGGGAAGCGGGATCTCTCTCCCGGTGCTCAACTCGTCGATCATGTCGCGGTCTGCCGCGTACCGTACGAACTCGGTTACGTAGAGCGGATTTCCGCCGCACCGCTCGAGGATCGCTTGCTGGGCATCGGCGGGCATGACGGATCGAGGGAGCATTGCGGTGAGCAACGTTGCCGTGTCTCCATCCGACAGGGGGGCGAGGGCAATCGTCGCTGCGTTGCGCTTCCCCCCTCCCCAATCGGGATGGTCGGTGAACAGCTCAGGACGAGCCGTGACCACGAGAAGGATCGGAGCATCGACCGCCCAGTCGATCACATGCTCCAGGAAGTCGAGCAGCGGCTGGTCGGCCCAGTGGGCATCCTCGATCAGCACGATGAGCGGGTTCCGGGCAGCGAGCGCCTCGAAGAACTCCAGCCACGCCTTGAACAGCTCGGACTGTTGCGCCACATCCTCCGATGCGCCCGTTCCGACCAGCGGACCAAGCCGCGCACGGATCCAATCGGCCTTGGTCCGGTCATCGATGAGATCCGAGACCGTGGAGGCCAGTTTCGTCAGCGCCTCGGCCGCTGTCTCCGACTCCAGGATGCCCGCCTGGGCCTTGATGATCTCCCCGAGCGCCCAGAACGTGATGCC
>CBEVHI010000357.1:0-1981 GCA_965549635.1 uncultured bacterium
CATGGACGCCGTTGACCTGGGTCCGGCGTGGTCTCTCGCGCCAACGAAGTACTGGCACGCCATCGAGGATGGGCGCATCCAGTGCGACCTGTGCCCTCGGGAGTGCAAACTGCGCGAGGGGCAACGCGGCCTCTGTTTCACCAGGGCGCGTCGGGATGATGAGATCGTGCTCACCTCCTACGGTCGATCGACCGGCTTCTGGGTCGATCCGATCGAGAAGAAGCCACTGAACCACTTCCTTCCCGGCTCGTCGGTTCTGTCGTTCGGGACGGCCGGATGCAATCTGGCTTGCCGGTACTGCCAGAACTGGGACATCTCGAAGGCACGCCAGGATGACGTCCTCTCTCAGCAGTCGATGCCGACAGGGATTGCCAGGTCTGCCAAGGAGCTCGGATGCAGAAGCGTCGCGTTCACCTACAACGACCCGGTCATCTTCCACGAATACGCCATCGATGTCGCCAATGCCGCCCACGCCGCTGATCTGAGGACGGTCGCCGTTACCGCCGGCTACGTCAATCCCGAGCCGCGAGAGGAGTTCTACGCCGTGATGGACGCGGCGAACATCGACCTCAAGGCATTCACCGACGAGTTCTACCACCGGTACTGCGCCAGTCGGCTCCAACCCGTTCTCGACACACTCATGTACGTCCGTCACGAAACGGACGTCTGGATGGAGATCACCACGCTGCTCATCCCCGGTCTCAACGACTCGGACGAGGAGATCGACGCGATGACCAAGTGGATCGCGGAGAACCTCGGAGTCGACATCCCCCATCACTTCACGGCGTTCCACCCGGCCTTCAGGATGCTCGACGTGCCCCGGACGAGGTTCGATGCTCTGCTGCGTGCCCGGCAGATCGCGATCGGCAACGGACTTCAGTACGTCTATACCGGCAACATCCCCGACGAGGAGACGCAGAGCACCTACTGCCCCCTTTGCGGATCGAAGGTCATCGGGCGTACCGGATACTCGATACGAGGGTGGAATCTCGTCGCCGGCAACTGCGGTTCCTGCGGGGCCGAGGTACCGGGCGTCTTCGAGGATCGTCCCGGATCCTGGGGTCCCCGTCGGGCGCACGCCCCGATCTAGCGCCGGGATGTAGCCTTGCTCCATGATCGAGATCCTTGGCTACATCGCGTCGGGTCTCGTCGTGCTGTCCCTGGCGATGACATCGGTGGTGCGGCTGCGTGTGATCAGCCTCATCGGTGCGGCGGCGTTCGGAGCGTACGGGGCGCTGATTGGTGCGGTTCCGATCGTCATCGTGAACGTCGCCATCGTCTTCATCAACACGTTCTTCCTATGGAAGGCCTTCACCGATGAGGAGTACTTCACGCTGCTGGAGGTCAGGCCGGAGTCGCTCTATGTGGCAGGCCTCGTGGACTTCTATGCAGAGGACATCGCCCGATTCCAGCCGTCGTTTGCACCAGCGCCACGCCCCGATCAGTTTGCGGTGTTGACATTGCGCGACATGGTTCCCGCCGGCATCCTCATCGGTGAAGAGGAGGCGCCAGGAGTGATGCATGTCTTGCTCGACTACGTGACCCCGGCTCACAGAGATCTGAAGGCCGGACGGTTCCTCTTCGACCGGAACCCCGAGCTCTTTCGTGATCATGGATACAGCAAGCTCGTCACCGACGGAGCGACACCGCCGCACAACCGCTACCTGGAGCGGATGGGGTTCCGACTCGAGAACGGTCGGTACACACGCGAACTCTAGAAATCGATCATCTGCGGCTCGTGACCGGTCGCCTCGAGGAACGTGAGCAGGTCTCGCGAGGACACCGCTGTGGTCATGGCGTTGTCGAGCGGGTGGAAATTGAGCGGGTCCATGTCCATCAGACCGCGATCGAGGACAACCTGCACAGCGCTGTCTGTGTCATTGAGAACGGCAAACGGAGTGACAGCTCCCGGGATGACTCCGAGGACTCGCATGAGACGGTCAGGGCTTCCAAAGGAGAACCGGCCTGCCCCAAGTCGCGC
>CBEVHI010000358.1:0-1977 GCA_965549635.1 uncultured bacterium
CTGCGCGAGGCAACGAGCGGGAGGGAGAAGGAGGTTGTTGCGCTAACCCGACGTCTCGGAAATTGCACAAGGGTCTGGTAACAGGGGAGATGGGGTGGGTTGTGTCAAGAAGGGTCAGAGGTGGAGCACGGTGAGGTCCACGGGGAGGTTGTCGGGGTCGAGAGAGACGGTTTCGTTGTAGGAGTTGGTGTATTTCCCGGGGATGACGATACCCTGGTAGCAATCGAGGCAGATCCAGACGAATCGCTGGCCTTGACGGATGTTGTAGAACCGTTCGAGGAAGAGGATTCTCCGTCGAGGGATGTACCTCGTCCTGTTGCACTCGGTGCATCGACAGGGAATACGGCGGAATGGGTTCCACATCTCGTCACCCCGGTTTGAGGAGCGCGCTGGGAATGCGGCGCGGAGAGTTGGCGCGGATGAACACCTCTTCGACTTCGAGCCAGGGGCCAAACGCCATGCCGACGGAGACGAGGGGAACGTCACAGTGGGGACAGATGAGGGGCGAGGCGCCGTTGAGCGACTGTTGGCGTTCTTCCCAGGATGGCGGCTTGGGGATCGTCGGCGGTTCGGGTTTCCGGCCAAGGGCGGCTCGCGCCTGGGCGAGGTGGCGCTTC
This sequence comes from uncultured bacterium, assembly GCA_965549635.1. Lineage (GTDB taxonomy): Bacteria > Actinomycetota > Acidimicrobiia > Spongiisociales > UBA4744 > CBEVHI01. The sequence goes on from CBEVHI010000358.1 coordinate 618, forward strand.
TTCCACCGGCCGGCGAAGAGACCCGCGTGTCGGATCATCGGGAAGTTCTTGTTGGGAATATGGTGGATGAGCCGGGCGATGAAGGTCATCACCTTCATGGTCTTGTAGCTTGTCTTGCCGCCTTGGGCGTAGTCCTTGAAAGAGATGGTGACGTACTTCCCGTCGTAGTGCCGGATCCGGTACTCGGCGAGGACCGCGCGCTTTGTGTAGCGTCCCACGTAGCGGATGCTGAAACGGGGATCCAGGAGTGAGGTCCCGATGTGAGCGTACCAGGTGAATGGCCACAGGCGTTTGATCCATCGGGCGAATTTCGGGTACGCGCCGAGGTACGAGGCCGCGCCGGGGAACCGGAGCTCTCCGAGCTTGTGGGAAGCCCTCAGCCGGGTGATGACCTGGTACTTCCAGCGTTTCTTGAGACCGCTGTGATGCATCAGGAATCGAGGATCGGTAGCGATCCAGCGCCGGCCATCGAGGCTGAGGCCCCCGCCGGTGACGATCAGGTGGATATGGGGGTGCCACTTCAGATCGGAGCCGAAGGTATGGATGACGGCAACGATCCCCATGCGCATACCCTTGACGTCGCGGGCCCATTGCTGGATAGCTTCGACGGCAGAACGCACCAGGATATTGAGGCCGACGTTCCTGTTCATCGCGATGAGTTGACGGAGCTGCCAGGGAGTGGAGAGCACCAGGTGGTGATAGGGCACATCGAGGAGCTGGCTGAGGACGCCGTCGGCCCAGACATCCGTTGCGTGCTTGCCGCAGGTCGGGCAGAAGCGACTTTTACAGGAGTGCGGAACGAGTTGCACGTGGTCGCATGAAGGGCATGCATAGACGTGGCAACCCAATACGGCGGTCCGGCAGGCGAGCACCTTGCGGACATTCTCGAACACGACCGGACGAATCCAGCGGCCGTAGGTGCGCACGAAGTCCCACCAATGTGTTGCGAGAATCGCAGTCAAGCGATAGCGAATGGTCGGGAGGGTCGTGAGCACTGCCTCCCAGGATACCGAACCCAGAGGGCAATCAGAGAGGGGGTTTTCGTCGTACCCAGCATCTGCCGGCAGGGCAGGGGCGGTGTCAAGGGCGAAGCCGCGAAGCGGGCGGCGCAGCCGACCCTTGACACTGCCCCTGCCCTGCCGGATCATCGCGTACGACGAGAACGCCCGCTATCGCTTCTGCTAAGGTTGGCACCTACCCTCCCCCGAATCAAGCCTTGAGAACCCAACTCCCCCGTCACGAAAACACCCAGCGACCTACCATCTTGGCGAGACGTAAAGGTTGCGAGCGAAGCGAGCTAAGTTCCATTTCTCACCGTCGCGTGAAGCGAAGCGCGGGAGGCGCCGGTGATGGCGGCGTT
>CBEVHI010000359.1:0-1965 GCA_965549635.1 uncultured bacterium
AGCCGACAGCCGACAGCCGACGAAGCGTTCCACAGCAAGAGCACACCAAGCAACCTTCTCGCTGTTCGCTGTTCGCTGTTCGCTGTTCGCTGTTCGCTGGAGACTGGTCACCCGACTCCTGGCCTCGCCCCGGTCATCCCGCCGTCGATGGGAATAGTCACCGCGGTGATCCACGATGCGGCATCCGATGCCAGGAACAGCACGGACGCGGCGACGTCCTCTACCTCTCCGAGGCGTTTGAGCGGATGCAGGCCGGCGGCGGACTCCTCGTTCATCTCCCACAGGAGGCGGGAGAACCTGGTCTTGACGATCCCCGGGGCAACCGCGTTGACCCTCACCGAGGGAGCCATCTCGAACGCCAGCTGGCGCGTCATGAAGATGAGTGCCGCCTTCGACACGTTGTAGGCACCGAGCAGTGGGCCGGGCACGAGACCGCCGACGCTGGCCACATTGACGATCGCTCCGCCATTCGCACGCATCCACTGTCGCCAGACCTCCCTGGCGAACATCAGCGGACCACGCTGGTTGACCGCCCAGGTCTTGTCGAGCGCGCCCAGGTCGACATCGGTGATGTTGCCCGCGACCGGATTCGTAGCCGCGTTGTTGACGAGGATGTCGCATGCACCAAAGTCATGAACTGTCTGCTGGACGGCTCGAGCAACGTGGGCCGGGTCGTCGGCACCTCCGGCGATCCCGATGACCTTGTCTCCTCCGCCGATCTCCTCCAGTGCCTGATCGAGGCCGGCTTGCTTCCTTCCGGTAATCACCACGCCGGCAGCCCCGGCCGCCAGGAACTCCTTGGCGATGGCTTCGCCGATTCCTCTGCTGCCCCCGGTGATCAGCGCGACCTTGCCGTCGATACGAACGTCCATGCCCTCACCTCCGACGCCTATCGTACCGACGCAGACCGAGTTGGCCTGTCGGTTCAGTGACCGCGTCGACGGACTCCTCCGTACTTCATGCGGGTGTCGGCCATCGACGCTGCGCGTCCGGTGTAGTCCGGATCCTTCCCGACGGCCACCACCTCACCGATGAACACCGTGTGCGAACCGACATCGACCTTCGCAACAACCCGAGCCTCGACCCAAGCCACCGCAGCATCGAAGATCGGCACGCCAGATACACCCTCTCGGAAGGGATGGCCGTTGAGGTGCATTCCTTCGCGGGTAGCCGGCTTTGAGAACTTGACGAAGACACGGGTGTCCTCCGGGGACCACAGATTCACAGAGAAGACGCCGCTCTCGTCGACGAGTCGATGCGTGAGAGCCGTCCTGTCGATCGACACGGCAATCGAGACCGGCTCCATGGAGACCTGGGTTATCCACGAAGCGGTCATGGCATTCCACTCATCGCCCGACCTCGACCCGATGAGCGCAAGCGCGTTCGGAATCATCCAGGTCACCTGGTTGATCTTCTCCGGGTCCCGCTCTGGCATGGGCCAACTGTACCGACGGGGCCGTGCAATCCGGAGCGAGGACCGACGGAACTCGTATACCCTATGGGCGTGCATGTACTGATCGCCACCACCGGCGTCCTTCCCCCCGGCCCGGTCGCCGACCTGACCCTGCGTCTGGCTGGTACCGACGGCAGAGTCTCCGTACTGACCGTCGTTCCCGCACCCCAGGAGTTTCTCGACACCCTCGAGATGGAGTTGTGGCACCCGCTCAGCGAGCATCCCAAGGAAGACGAGTCCCAACGAACCGCTCGATACGTCTCTGAGCGCGGTGAACGGCTTGCCGGACCGGTCCTCGCCGCTCTCATCGGCAGAGGCATGCATCCAGAGAAGCTCTTCCTGGAAGGGTCCGATCCGGCCAAGGTGATCTGCTCGACCGCCGAGGACATTGGAGCAGACCTCATCCTGCTCGGCGTGACACGAAGGCTCTTCAGCGATGGAGCCTGGCGGTCCATCAGCACGGAGGTCATGGAGCAAACCCACGTCCCCGTGGTGCTCGTCCCGCCGGTCGA
>CBEVHI010000360.1:0-1928 GCA_965549635.1 uncultured bacterium
AAGCCGTCGGTTGGACCCAGATGGGCGTTGGCCTGATGGTCGTCCTCCTCACCGCTGCCGGCGTCTGGACCGGCTGGTAGAGAGTCGCTCCGGATGCTTCGGAGCCCTGTCTTCTCAACCGTACCCTTTTGTCGACCGGCGGCGGTAACAGAGACATGCACGAAGGGCCGCCGTCGGCTGAAAAGACGGCCAGTGGCGACACACGGATCCACCAACACATCCATTTGCCAAATTTCACCATATGTGAGTCAATCCTACTCTGTCCGACATGGTGATTGGACCAGGCTTCGATTCGGTGCTCGTCGCCGCTCAGACCGGGACCGAATGGGCGTGGAGCGCCCTCTACCGTGATCTTGCCGGTCAGGTCCTCGGCTATCTCCGATCCCACGGATCGTCGGAACCCGAAGATCGTCTCGGTGACGTGTTCCTGCAACTGGCTCGAAACATCCGGACGTTCAAAGGCGACGAAACGGCCTTCAGATCATGGGTCTTCATGATCGCCCACCACCGTCTGATCGATGAGCGCCGATCCCTCTCCCGAAAGAAGGAAGAGCTGATCGGTGACACCAGCAGCCTCGACTCGGCAGCCGAACCGGAGAGACCGGCGGATGAGGGAGCGATGGACAAGATCGCAACCGACACCATCCGAAACCTCCTCGATGGACTCTCGCCGAATCAGCGGGACGTGCTCACGCTGCGGATTGTTGCCGGACTGACCGTCCCAGAGATAGCGATCATTCTCAAGAAGCGTCCCGGCGCGATCAAGGCGCTCCAACGCCGTGGACTCGATGCACTGCGAAGGAAACTCAGAGAGGGCGTACCCCTTTGACACGTCCGAACGGTAACGAACACGAGATGACAGACTTCCGCAAGCTCAGCGACCAGGAGACCGAAGCGATCCTCGATGGGACCCTCCCTGTCGATCCTGATCTCCGAGATGTCGCCGAACTCGTCACGCGGATTCGAAGTACCGGTGCGGAAACCGTCGATGAGTCGGCCGCAATAAGACACATCGCCGCGGCTGCGGAAGCTGTCCGTCTCTCCCCAACTCCGGTCCATGACCGGGAAACAAAGAGATACCAATGGAGGAGACGTACCGTGTTCACCAGTTTCATTTCTACGATCGTGGCAAAGGTCCTTGCCGCATCAGTTGCACTTGCCGCAGTCACCGGCGGTGTCGGAGCAGTAGCCAACGCATCTGCCCCCGGCGATCCTCTCTACGGAGTCGACACTGCCATGGAGCGCATTGGCGTATTCGATGGCGGCCCTGCTGAGCGACTACGAGAAGTACAGCGACTCTTCGCAAGGAACGAGATCGCGAACGGACTGCGACATGCCGGTGAGGCACTTGACGGGATCGACGGGCCTCAAGTACAGAGCGCGGTTCGCGAACTGGAGCGGGCTGCCGAGCGTGTGAACGAGCAGAGTCCGGACGGTGCCCTCCAAAGCCGTGACATGTTGGAACAGCAGATCAGAGAGCAGCTGAGGCTCATGACCGACCTGACCGAGCCCGAACAGCTCGGAGAGATGACCGAGAGCGCCGAGCGGATCGCAACGATGGCGCGCCGGTACGCGGAAGAAGATGTGTCCGAAACGTCTAACGCGGATTGCGATGGCGAAAGCCTGGCAGCCAACAACGCCTGCCCTGGCACCGGCGGCCAGTCCGGCACCGATGCCGACGAAGGTCCCGGATCTGGCTCCGGCCACATCGGAGGGGACGACTCCGGAAGCGATGGTGGATCGGGAAGCACGGGTGGATCGGGAGGCACGGGTGGATCTGGAGGCTCCGGCGGAACTGGAGGCACAGGGGGGAAGTAGTTCGACGAAGCCACTATGTGAGAGGGGACGCCACCTGAGGCGCCCCCTCTCGTTGCTTCACCCGTGGCGCACCGCCGCCTGGGCAGCGGCCAAACGGGCAACCGGCACCC
>CBEVHI010000361.1:0-1928 GCA_965549635.1 uncultured bacterium
CAGGGTCCGACGGGAACAGCGCCGAGCACCACTGGCGGTTGGCTGCCGCTGGCCACTGGGCGGTCAGCACATCGGGCACATCGGTGAGCGGTGGTGCCAGCCACGGGGCAGCGCGCAGCGCAGGTTGAGGCGGTTCGGTGGTGGTGGTCGTGGTCGGTGGGGGAGCAGTCGTCGTCGTGGTGGTGGCGATGGTCGTGGTCGTGGTGACAGGCAGACTGATCACCTCGGGGCGGCCCATGCACGCCGACCCGAGCAAGGTGACGGTGATCGCCACGGCAAAGCGTCGCATCTACTCCTCCGTCGGCAAGTATGGCCGATCGAAAGACCGCTTGTGGGTTCGCGAGTCCCTTTCTCAGCCACCGACTGCGTTCGAATCGTGAACATCTGCGGTGAGCCGGCAGGTTGGGTGCCCGTGGGCGTCATGGAGCCCGCGCCGGACAGCGGCGCGGGCTCCCATAGCTGTTCGGTGGGTTACGGCTGGAAGACGAGCGTGCTCGGCGCCTGCTCCCAGCTGTGCATGACCTGCGCGTTGTCGAACACGGCCAGGCCGAAGAAGTACTTGGCAGCCATGTCGTCGAACTGCACGTCGTACTGCGATCCGGTGACGAGCTTGCGGCTCAACTCCACCGTCCACGCGCCATCGGCGTACTTGGCCTCGGCCAGGATGTCGGCACGGTCGCCCGTGAAGGGTTCAGTGACGATTCCGGGAACCATGTCACCAGGCTGAAACAGCGAGGCGTCGATGGCCACGGCTTCGGAGGCGAGGATCGCCCCGATGCCGTCCTTGGCACCGCCGTCGGGCTGCATGAAGGCAGGACCGGACTTGTCCTCGGTCTGGTTGTTCACGTAGCCGCCCCCGTCCTTGGGGTCACCGTGACGGCCGGCGTTCTCCCTGTCCTCGGCCCAGCGGCCAGAGTCGGTGTACTGGTCATCGATTTGACCGACCGGCCACGTGCGCACCGACTTCCAGTGCCACATGTCGACGATCTCGCCCTCGTTCGGCGTGTACTTGTTCCCGAAGGCCTTGGTGTCGGAGTTCTCTCCGGCGTGGCACAAGACGAAGCAACCCTGCTGTTCGAAACCGGCGGTCGGATTGGAGTTGATGTTCCAGATGATCGCCATCTTGTCTTCGTAGTAGGTGTTGTTGGCGCCATGCTTGGTGCCGTCGTCCGGGTTCAGCAGCTTCGCCCAGGAACCGTCTTCCTGCAAGACCCACGGGGAGCGCTGCAGGCTCAACGTCGGGTCGGTGTAGTTGACGAGGAAGTAGACCATGTCGCCCGAGTAGACAGACTTGACCGTGACGTCGTGCTCGCCCGTATTCGCCCCACCGGAGACGGTGAAGTCGATCTGCGGTGCATCCGCCCAAAGGGCGTCGACCTCGCCGTCGAGCTCTGGGGCAGCGTCCACGGGGACGGACACCAGTGCGCCCTCAGGGGCCTCGAAAGCCGCCACTGTTGTGGTCGGCGCAGCCGTCGTTGGCGGCGCCTCCGTCGTTGGGGCAGCCGTGGTAGCCAGCGCCTCCGTCGTCGTCGTCTCGGCGTCCGTGTCGCCGCAAGCAGCGAGGACCAGCGCCAGAGCCGCGACGGTCGCGATATAGGCAATCCTTCTCATGAACCTTTCCTTTCATTCTGCGTCGGCGAACGCCGCCGCATGTCAGACCGAGGCAAGCTAGCCGGTTTGTATGGCCGGTTATAAAGCGCTATTGGCGGTGCTTAGGCAGGCTGGGGCTCGTTCGCTTGGCGGGCCGTTGTGCCCGAAGGGGTCGCCAGACGGCGAAAGGACGCGAGAAGTGTTCCGACAAGTACGTGGTCGCCGAGATTACGTTTGAAGGGTCCGTTTCTGTCCCACCCGGTTGATACGTTCAACATGTCACAGGAGGGCCAACATGGTGAACATCGGAATCTTGGTTGGAAGCGTCGCAGGGGCGG
>CBEVHI010000362.1:0-1925 GCA_965549635.1 uncultured bacterium
GGGCTCAGGAGTACCGCCACGGTACCTACGAACCCTGGGCTCAGGAGTACCGCCACGGTACCTGCGAGCCCTGGGTTGGAGGGTACCCACCCGGTGTCTGCGAGCCCTGGGTTGGGGTGGTTAGAGGTCGTCGGTGGGGAGGAGCACTCGCGCTGCCCAGCCGACCGGGTCGGTGAGCTCGGCGAGGGTGGGAAGATTGGCTGCGTCGGACCACAGGGTGTCCAGTGCCTCCTCTCCCCAGCGCCGGGCGACCTCGTTGGAGAAGTCCACTGCGCCGATCTCGGGGCGGAGATCGAGGCCGAGAAGCGACGTGAGGACCTGCTCTCCCTGGGTGGGCTCTGACCGGCGCAGAGCCAGGGCTCCTCGCATACGCGCCATGTCGGGCAGCAGCCGCGATGCCGCCGTGTTCATCAGATACTCGGAGTAGTCGTCGACGACGGCAACGAGGGCCTGGATCGCCTCCAGCTGGGGTTGCTGTTCGGGAGTGGTGAGCAGCCCGGAGAACCCACCGGACTCACCGACGAGCTGCTCGAACTGTTCGGGATCCTGGAAGACCTGGAGACGCCCTGCCAGCGCTTCGGGATCGAGTTCGAGCCCATCCAGATACCGCTCGACCAGGTTGAAGAAGTGGGGCCGCATCCACGTTCTGGCGAACAGGGCGTCGTAGATGATCTCTCGCATCGAGACCCACAGGCGGACCTGTCGTCGATCGATGCCGTTCTCTGTGGCGAATGCCTCGACGTTGGCGACGACAAGCGAGATCGCGCCTGGCTCGCGTGTCGGGAGACCTATGTCGAACTGGCCGAGGGTGCGGTGGCTCAAGAAGCCGACCATGATGCCCATCTGCAGTCCCAACATCGCCGGTCCCAACGGTGCGAGCGGGCCCGCCATCCCGCCTGCTGAGAACTTGGGCGAGATCGGCTCGACGAGGTAGCCGAAGCTCTCCAGATGCGACTCCGCCCACCCCCGTCGATCTGCCGGGACCACATCGGCACCGCCTTCGACATCCAGAGTGGTCTGACCGGCGATCTGCAAACGGGCAAGGCGGCTCAAATCCTGGTACTCCTCGGCCATCCAGGGCTCGATCGGCTCTCTGGATCCGGCGAGGTGGCTCACCAGTTCGGCCGCCAGCTTCCAATTGATCGGCCCGGGCTGATTGAACAGCTCGAACAGCTGCGAGAAGAGGTCCTCGTTCATGGTTGGTCCGGTCGCTGGCCGAGCTCAGCGTCGATCTCGATCTGCGAGCCGTTGCGCAGGAGCGACAGAGAGATGGTCTGGCCGGCCCTGCGGGTGCGGAGCAGCGCGATCAGATCTGTGACCCCTTTGACTTTGGTCCCGTCGATTGCCGTGATGATGTCGCCGATCGCGGCGCCTGCACCCTCGATCCCCGTGGTGCCCTGGAACGAGACGATGCGGGCCCCCTCGGGAACCTGGGCGCCGTCCATGTCTTCAAATGCGGGCTCCACCTGAACGCCGATGAAGGCGTGGTGGACCACACCTTCACGGATGAGGTCGTTGGCGACACCCTGCACGATGCTGACCGGCACGGCGAACCCGAGCCCCTCGGCGCCGACGTCGCTGAGCCCGATCGCCGTCGTGATCCCGATGAGTTCACCTTCGGCGTCGAGCAGAGCGCCGCCGCTGGAGCCCCGGGTGATCGGGGCATCCGTTTGGAGGAGCCCGAAGAGGGTCCGATCCGAGGTCACCTGGAGTTCTCGATCGAATGCCGAGATGATCCCTGAGGTCACCGAAGGGCCGCCGTAGAGGCCGAGCGGATTCCCGATGGCGATGGCCAGATCGCCGATGTTGAGCGTCGTGGGGCTGGCGAGCCGTACGGGGGCAAGCCCCGGCGCATCGACGGAGATGACCGCCAGGTCGGTGACCGGGTCGGTGCCGACGACGGTCGCCTGATAGATCCGGCCATC
>CBEVHI010000363.1:0-1910 GCA_965549635.1 uncultured bacterium
TTGGCCTCGACCTCTTCGTACATCTCGATCCGGGGCGGTGCGGCAACGCCCGCCCGATCCATGGCGGCCTTCAGGTCGGGGTTGTTCACGAAGCTCTGGGCGGCATCGGCAGAGTCGAAGCCGGCGACGACTGCGATCGTGTTGGGGTCTCCCAACTGGCGGTTGATGCGGGCAAAGCGCGCACCCATCGTTCCCGGATGGTTCTCGTCGAATACGGTCTTCCATGCCGCGTAGTCCGCGACCGGATGTTGGATGGCGACGACGATCATTGTTTGCTCCCTTCGTGCCTCTGCGACCGGACTTCGGCTCGGGCACCAATCGACAAGCTATGCGAGGTCGGCCGCTATTGAGGCAGTTTCTTGCAGTTGGGTGAGATTGCCGCCGGATCGACCGGCGTAGAGCGGGCGGTGCCGTAGAGTCGAGCCATGGCCCTTCTCACCCCCGACGAGCTCTCCGCATTCATTGCTACACACCCCGCCTGGGAACTCGATGACAACTCGATCGTCCGATCGTTTCGATTCGCCGACTTCGTCGAGGCGATGGGGTTCGTAACCCGGGTGGCCTTGCTCGCCGAGAAGGCCGATCATCATCCCGACATCGACATCCGCTGGAACACCGTCACCCTGAGACTCTCGACCCACTCGGCGGGCGGGCTGACCGGCAAGGATCTCGACCTGGCGACCCGTCTCGACTCCTGAGAACCTCTCCTGCCTGGCTGGTGTATCTCTTTCGAGGGTTCGTTCGTCTCTATGGGTGAACGAAGAAGGAGAGGTCATGAAGTTCATGAATCAAGCAAGCTGGGATCGTATCGGCAGAGTCGTCCTGGGCGCCGTGCTGTTGTACCTCGGCTTTGGTGGCGTCGTCACCGGAGGTTGGGGAGTGGTCCTGGGGATCGTCGGGCTCATCCCACTCATCACCGGACTGGTCGGCTGGTGCCCGATCTATGCGATCACGAAGTTCCGCACCAGGAAGACCCAGACCGTCTGAATCTGACGGAACCGACGGCAGGCTTCTCGAGAAGCCTGCCGCCTTCACGTCTAGTGAAAGCTCACATGGGATCATTCGACATCACCACGCTCGCACGCCCCACCGTCGTGGAGATCTGGGCGCCGGCATGCGCTGAATGTAGAGCCATGCAGCCGAGTCTCGATGCAACGGCGGTCGAGTTTGCCGATACGGTCGATCTGGTGATGGTCAACGCTGCTGTCGACATCGAAACGGTACGCTCTCTGGGTGTGAAAGGCACTCCAACGCTGATCGGAATCAGAGAAGGCGAAGAGGTCTATCGGTACACGGGACGGCGCAGCCCTGCCGAACTCGAGAAACTGTTCTCATCCGTATCTGCGGGTGTGCGGCCCAAAGGCGTCGGCCGCCTCGACATGATGCTGAGGGTCGGCGTTGGCGTCGCCCTGCTCGGGGCCGGACTGCTGAGTGGGCCGGCTTGGGGGCTGGTGGCGATCGGCGTCGCAGTCGCCGCCGTCGGGATCCTTCCCATGGTGGGTCGATGACAGGGATCGGCGATCAGCTCGTCGAGCATCGTGAGGCGCTCTATCGATTCGCCCTCAGTATCACCCGTGACCGCGATCTGGCCGCAGACCTCGTGCAAGACACGTTCGTGCGCGCGATGCAGAGTTCCGACCAATACCGCGGTGACGCTCCGATCGGGGCGTGGCTGCGACGCATCCTGCACAACCTGGCGATCGACCGTGCTCGGCGTGCCGTCCGGGAGGTCATCGTCGAGGAGGTCGAAGACGATTGGATGGACGACAACTACACGGTCGACCCTGCTGCGATCGCCGTTCGCACCCAGACCCGCGAAGAACTCGAAGATGCGCTAGCCCGTATCCCATTCATCTATCGAGCCACGGTGATTCTCCACGACGTCGAGGGGTGGACGGTGCGCCAGATCG
>CBEVHI010000364.1:0-1910 GCA_965549635.1 uncultured bacterium
GGTGAACAGGAATGTGTGTGTTGCCAAATGCTCCCTCGCCAGTTTCAGCCTACGGGCAAGCCGATTCCTATGTGCGGGGAACCCGCGAGACAATGAGACCTACGGTCCGAACACCTCGATCTCGCGCCATGCAACCCAGGAGGGACTCACCGTCGTCGTCACACGCACCGACACCACCCCGACGAGAGGTTCAGGCAGGCGATACTCGAGTACGTCGCCCTCAGCTGTCTCACCGTCGAAGCGATGCAGGCTGACCGTCTCACCCGAGGCGAGCTCGGCGGTGACCTCGTGCGCCGTGCGCCCCGCGGGCCATTGGGCGACCGTCAGCGCCACCGAGGCGACTTCCTTCGGATCGCCGAAGTTGACTTCGATCCACTGCGGGGCGTCCGCACCGGATCCCCACTGGTCGGGACCGCCATCGACAGCAGCCTCGGGAGGTTGATCGGCGAGGCTGTGAGACGTACGCACGTCGGCGTGGAAGGCAAGGTCGGGGAGCCGCACGTCGGGTGGTGCGCACGGGTCTCGTCGAGCCGGCGACAGCGCGTCCAGCAGCAGACCATCCTCGTCGACGAAACCCCAGGTGGCATCGCCGATCGCCAGGGGCGCCTGTTCGTATGCCCAGTGCAGCCAGCCGCCGAACCCGAGGTCACACGATCGGGTCTCCCATGACTGCAGGGTCCACGCCGCGAAGTCGAGTTTGGGGTATCGGTCGACGAACGCACCGAACTCGCCCATGATGATCGGTTTTCCTGTGTAGCCGACCATCCCGAAGTTCTCGGCGATGGCGGGCAGGTCGATGTCCTCGCCGGGATAGGCGTGGAAGTCGAAGAAGTCGAGAGCACTGTCCTCGAGCAATGGGGCAGTGTCGACGTACCAGTCACCGCCGATCATCGTCTCGTTGGGGAACTGCGGCGAGAAGAATCCCATGGTGACCAGTCCGCCCGGATCGTGTGAGCGGATCTGCGCGGCGACCTGTTCGATGTAGTAGCGGATCCCGTCGGTGGTCATGGCCCGTTTCTGGGCAGGGTCGGCAAGGTCGTAGCTGTTGCCGTTGGCCGTCGCGACAACACCAGAGTCGAGTGACAGAGGCGGCTGGTCGGCGAAGAACCACTGTTCGTTGAGAATCGACCATCCCAACACGGCGTCGAACGCCGCTCCGGCGTCCTCGAGTCCGCTCATCAAGTCGTCCCAGTATCGTACGGCGGCTTCGACACCGGGACCGGTGAGGTAGTGGGCGTTGCGATAGCCGGCGAACTGTACGCTCGCACCCCGGTTGGACTGCTCCCAGTACCCCCCTTGGCCGGGCAGGTCGTTGGACGTCAACAGCAGATAGAGGCCATGCTCACGGGCAATGTGGGTGACCTCGGCGATGATCGCCAGGTAGCCGGGGTTCAGCCCGCTCCCAGATGCCGCACCTATACAGCGGATACCGGAACTGCACGAGTCCATGAACATGCGTACGGTCGTGTACCCGGCGGTGGCAAGGCGGGCGAAGTCGGCAGCTACCTGTGTACGGTCGAACACGGCCGGGGAGAAGACCCGGTCTTCGAAGCCTCGACCGACGGGAATGATCTTGAAGTAATTCACCCCGACGGGGACAAACGGTGAGCTGCCGCGTTCGAAGTGGTCACCGGAGATCGTGATACGAGGTACCGGCGGTTGCGTCGTCGTAGTGTTCGATGGTGCGGTCGTTGTGACCGAGGCTGTAGTCGGCACCGTCGGCTCGGTGACCGGCATGGTCAACGTCGATGCCGGTCCCGCTCCGCCTGAGCACGACACTGCAACCAGCGCGATGACCACCCCGAGCATCGATCTGGCCCACATCCTGGCCCCACCCTATCGCCCCATCGCACGAGCCGCGCCGCTACGGAAGCACCGTTGGAGCGTCCATCGGGTCGATCCGGGCAAGG
>CBEVHI010000365.1:0-1905 GCA_965549635.1 uncultured bacterium
TCTCGACGGCTCACCGTCCAGGCGCCCTCGCCCTGGCTCTCACCGATCTGGGTCTCCGCGGCGCCAACCTGACCCGCATCGAGTCGAGACCCGGCCGGACGGCCTGGTCATACCGCTTCTACGCGGACATGGTGCACGCACCGGGCCCCGAAGGGTTGCGGCGCATCCTCGATCCGCAACCGGGCACCATCGATGAGCTCGTCGTGTTGGGCACCTATCGTGCCGCCAGGTGAGGGCCTGAACCCCTGAACACGGTGGATTCGGATCGTCGCATGGCTCCAGCCACTTTGCTCCATTGGTCCTGTGTGCAAGGACGCGCCCAACGAGAGTGCCTCGCTGACCGCCTGCGAGACATTCTCGCCGTCTGCTACTCCCTCCCGCGCAGCCGCCGGTAGTGGCGGATGAGGGCGTTCGTCGACGCATCGTGCGCCAGGTGAGGTGCAGCGACGGTCCGGAGTTCGTCGATGATGCCGGTGGCGAGCGCCTTGCCCAGTTCCACGCCCCACTGGTCGAACGAGTTGATCCCCCAGACGACTCCCTGGGTCAAAACCTTGTGCTCGTACAGGGCAACGAGCTGGCCGAGTACCGAAGGGGTCAGTTTCGGCGCCAGGATCACCGATGTCGGCCGGTTCCCCGGGAATGTTCGGTGGGCAACGAGCTCCGGTGCCACCCCGGCAGCCGACACCTCTTGCGCGGTCTTGCCGAACGCCAGTGCCTCTGACTGGGCAAACAGGTTTGCCATCAGCAGGTCATGTTGGCCGCCGAGATCGTTGCTCGGTTCGACGAAGCCGATCAGATCGGCAGGGACGACGGTCGTGCCCTGATGGAGGAGCTGATAGAAGGCGTGCTGTCCGTTGGTGCCCGGTTCACCCCACACGATCGGACCGGTATCGATGTCGACCGCCGATCCGTCGAGACGTACCCGTTTGCCGTTCGACTCCATGTCGAGCTGCTGGAGATATGCAGGGAATCGGGAGAGATCCTGGCTGTAGGGCAACACGGCATAGGTGGGCAGACCGAGAACGTTGCGATACCACACACCGATCAATCCCATCAGCACGGGCACGTTGCGCTCGAGAGGCGTGCTTCGCAGGTGCCGGTCAATGGTCCGGAACCCGGTCAGCATCTCGCGAAACGCCTCGGGGCCGACGGTGATCATGAGGCTGAGACCGATGGCCGAGTCCATCGAATAGCGGCCACCAACCCAGTCCCAGAATCCGAACATGTTGGCCGGATCGATGCCGAATGCTGCCACTGCTTCGGCGTTCGTGGACACCGCGACGAAGTGCCGGGCCACTGCCGCCTCTTCTCCCAGCCGGTCGACCAACCATGAGCGGGCGCTGCGAGCGTTGGTGAGTGTCTCCAGGGTCGTGAATGTCTTCGAGGCGACGATGAACAGTGTCTCTGCGGGGTCCACCCGTCCGAGCACCGCAGCAAGGTCGGACGGGTCGACGTTGGAGACGAACGATGCGTCGAGGTCGGGATGGACATACGGCCGCAGAGCCCGATAGGCCATGGCGGGCCCGAGATCCGAGCCGCCAATCCCGATGTTGACGACGTGGCGGATCGGCCGGCCCGTGTGGCCCCGCCACGCTCCCGACCGCACTTGCTCTGAGAACCCGGCCATGCGATCCAGAACGGCGCGCACGTCGCTCGTGACGTCGCGGCCATCCACCAGGAAACGGTCCTCCGGCCCTGCCCGCAACGCCGGGTGGAGTACCGCTCGATCCTCCGTCACGTTGATGCGTGCCCCGTCGAACAGTTCTTCGATCCTCTGGGGCAGTCCGGCGCGCCGTGCCACCGCCAGGAGACTGGCGAGGATCTCATCGGTGACCAGATGCTTGGACAGGTCGACTCGCAGGTCACCGGCCGCGAACGTCAGCCGTTCGGCTCGCCCGTTGTCTT
>CBEVHI010000366.1:0-1903 GCA_965549635.1 uncultured bacterium
CCCTCAACGAACTCGAAACCGAACCCCAGCAGTGAGAAGATGTCGCCTTCGATATCGACGTCGTCGTAGACGTATGCTTCTCCTGCGATCAGATCGCTCGGCGGAAGCAGCAGCGCCCGAAGCGCTCCGGGGTGCTGCAGAACGACCGTCACCGGGGCGTTGTCGGGCCCGATCTGCTCGCCATCCCACAGCCGAAACGAAGGAGGACTCTCGCCGAGGTCAGCCAACAGGCCCGCGAGTCGCTTCGTCACCTCTCGTGCGTCCATCGTCTCTCCTCCGCAGAGAGTCTATTCCAACGTCCAGTCTGCGACGCGAATACGCACGTCGACACCATGAACGCCATCGGAGCTCACGATGAGCGGATTGATCTCGGCCTCGAGCACCTCAGGATGGGCATCCATGAGCGATCCGAGGCGATACATCACCTCCACGACGGATGCTCGATCGAGCGGTGTTGAACCACGATGTCCTTCGAGCCTGCGGCCTGCCCATGTCGAAGCCATGAGATAGTCCACATCGGCCCTAGTCACGGGGGCGAGGGCGAACGCGACGTCACCGAGTCCCTCCACGTCAACGCCTCCCGAGCCGAACATCAGGATCGGGCCGAATTGCGGATCTCGTACGACCCCGACCGCGACCTGCTGACCATCCGGGATCATCTCCTGGACAACGACCCCTGCAACCTCGGCGCCTGGATGAGCAGCTCGAACCGAAGTGAGCATCGATTCCACCCCATCTCGCAGATCGCCAGCGTCGGCAACGCCAAGAAGCACTCCCCCGACCTCCGACTTGTGCGGCAGATCGGGTGAGTCGATCTTCACGGCAACGGGGTAGCCCATCTGTTCCACAGCCGCAGCGGCAGCAACTCCATCCTTGGCGAGAACCTTCTGCGCGGTAGGTATCCCGTAAGCAGACATCAGCCGTTCGACTCGTGCAGGGTCCAGCCAGCCTTGCACTCCGAGGAGTGCCCGTGTACCCGCGACGACATCGACATCCTCGGGAAGCATGGGGCGTGGCGGCTCGAGGCCGACCGAGTGCCGATAGAGCGCTCCAAGCGCCCCCGCAGCCCTCGAGGGGAAGCGGTACTCCGGTATCCCGACACCTCGCAGTCGATTCGCCGCCTCCGAGACCAAGTCGTCTCCCATCAATGCCACAACAACCGGCTTCGGCGTGTTCTCGACAACCGAGGCGACAGCGACAGCCACATCTTCTGCTGCATATCGCGGAGGCGGCGGGAGGATGACCATCACTGCGTCGACCTTGTCGTCATCAAGAAGCATGCCCAGACACTGCGCGTAGAGATCGGGCGAGGCGCTGGCCAACATGTCGACAGGGTTGGCCACCGAGGCCGCCGCCGGCAGAAGATCCGCCAGTTGTCTCTGTGTCTGTTCGCTCAGCAGCGCCATGGTAAGTCCGTGCTGTTCGAGCGCATCAGACGCTGCAACCCCCGGGCCGCCCGCATTCGTCAGTACGGCAACATTGGGACCGCCTGGAAGCGGAAGGCCGGCCAGGGCCTTTGCCCAGTCGAACATCTCTTCCGTCGATGATGCCCTAAGGATTCCGGCCCTACGGAACGCAGCCCCGTAGGCGACATCCTCACCTGCAAGAGCGCCCGTATGGCTCGAGGCAGCCCTCATGCCGGCATCAAATCGTCCCACCTTGAAGGCAACCACAGGCTTGCCGACCCCACGCGCAGCCTCCACGAAACGTCGCCCATCGCCAACGCTCTCGAGGTACAACGCGACGGCCTTCGTTTCCGAGTCCTCGGCAAGCACCTCCAGGATGTCGGTCTCGGTGATGTCGGCCTCGTTGCCGAGACTCACGAGCCTGCTGAAACCGAATCCCTGGCCGCGAGACCAGTCGATCACTGCAGCGCAGATGGCCCCACTCTGGCTGACGAAGG
>CBEVHI010000367.1:0-1901 GCA_965549635.1 uncultured bacterium
CATATGCCGGACGGAACGCCGATCAACCCGTATCCGAGCCTGGTGGCGGCTGAGAGCGGATCCTCGCCTCGCCTCGCTGGGGAGAGCCGCTACGGCACCGCCGCCAAGGTAGCCCTTGCGGGATTCCCGAACGGTGCCGATGATGTGTTCATCGCCGTGGGCACCGGCTTCGCTGACGCCCTTGCTGTGGCACCGGTCGCGGCGATGACACCGGCCCCGGTGCTCCTGGTTGCCTCGTCCTACATTCCATCGGCGACCGCCGAGCGACTGGGCCAACTTGCCCCGTCGCGCATCACCATCCTCGGCGGTACCGGCGCCGTCTCAGCCGATGTCGAGCAGCAACTTGCCGCGTCGACCGGTGCCACCGTCACCCGCGTCGCCGGTATCGATCGATACGAGACGGCCGCACGCATTGCTGAAACCTACTTCGGATCTGTCGTCGACACCGTCTTCATAGCTTCAGGAACCAACTACCCGGACGCGCTGGCCGGGGCCGTCGCCGCTGCGAAGCTGCGGGCACCGCTCCTGCTCGCCGACCGCCTCCTGCTCCCGACGGTCACAAAGAACGAACTGAGACGGCTCAACCCTCGCAGGATCATCATCCTCGGCGGAGTCGCAAGCATCTCCAGCGACGTGGAAGCGGCGCTCGCTTTCTACGCTCCTCAGATCGACAGGGTGGCGGGCGGCAATCGCTACGAAACCGCAGCAGCGATCTCCCGACAGTTCTTCTCGGCAAACGCCACCCGCGTCTATGTGGCCACCGGAGAGGACTTCGCTGACGCCCTCGCGGCAGCTCCACTCGCAGGGATGGTTGGCGCCCCGATCTTGCTGGTGAGTGACGATGGGGTGCTCCCCATGGCGACCCTCGATGAGCTCCGTCGGATGGCATCGGCCATGCCCATCATCGTGGGTGGCCAAGCGGCGGTGAACCAGTGGGTCGACGTTACGCTGTTTGGTCTCCGGTAGCAGATTCGACGACCTCTGAGACTATCCGGAGAAGTTCCGAGCGCTGCTTCGGCCACGCGATCTGTTTGAGGGCTGCAGACGCCTCGTCGAGCATTGCTTCGACTTCGGTCTCCGGCATGCGGTGAAGGCGAAGCAGCCCCTCGGCTATCGCCTCTGGGGAGCCAGGTTCGACATAGATGAGCGAGTCGTCGGGGAAGAACGTCCGCAACGTCTCGGTTCTCGATGCTATGACTGGCAGCCGCATCGCCACGCATTCGACGATCTTGTTAGAGAATGACAGTGCCCCCAGGTCGTCCGGCTTGGGGACATTGACCCCCACCCAAGCTCCGGCGAGGAGGGCAGGGATCTGCTGGTGCGGCACCCTGCCGACCTGCTCGATGCGTTCCTCGACATCGAGGTCTGCCGCAAGTTGTGCCAGGGCATCCTTGTCTTCACCGTCGCCGACGAGTCGCAATCGTATCTTCGGGATCTCACGACCGACGAGGGCAACGGCTTTGATCACATCGTCAAGACCGTACCGGACTGCAACGGTACCCGTGAAGACAAGCACTCGTGACTCAACATCGAAGGTCACAGGTTCCCACCCTTCCAGATCCGGGACATTCATCACGACGTCGATCGGCACCCCGGGCACCCTTTCGGAGAACAGCCGCCTTAGGGGCTCGTGAACCGTGATGACCCTGTCGGCAAACCGAATCGCCCACCGTTCCTGAGCGAGCAACATCCGGTGCACGACCAACGACTTCCTACCCTTCGCTGAGAAGAGCTCAGGCATCGGATCGTGTTCATCCAGAACGATGGGAATGCCTAGCAACCGCGCTGAGACTGCCGCGAACACCAAGACATCTGGCGGCGAGTTGACGTACACGAGTTCTGGGCGTTGGACAAGGACACGCCACGACGTCCACAAGAAGGTCCACGCAAAGAAGAGCGAG
>CBEVHI010000368.1:0-1885 GCA_965549635.1 uncultured bacterium
GAACACGAGCAGCCACATGGCCGCAGCCGCGGCCCCCAGCACACGTCCGGTCCCCTGTAGGAGATCCCCGAGGTGGTCTTGTGGTGTTCCAGGTTCCTGGGCCATGCGAAGCAACCTCCACCCCAAGTATGGCGTGGACCGTCCGGGGTTGGGAGAGCGGGAGACCCACGTCCTTGGGAGAATGACGCCTTGGGAAGGATCTCTGCTAGCGTTCCGTCGGCCGCACCGGGTGGAGGCCAGCGCACTGTCGCTTCCCCGGTGGTAACACGGCATAGCTTCTCACCCGGTTGGACTGCCTCTTCGGCCGAGCCCGATCGCGCAGATGACTGCACGCTCGAGCGAGAGATCCGAATATCCAACCTCTCTTCCCCACCGGGGCCAGGAGCATCATGACCACTTCGTTCGCCCAACTTGGGCTGCCCAGCCAGCTCGTCGACACGCTTGCCAAGAGCGGCATCGTCGAACCGTTTCCCATCCAGAGCTCGACCATCCCCGACGCGCTTGCCGGCAGGGACGTCTCCGGGAGAGCGCCCACCGGCTCCGGTAAGACGCTTGCTTTTGGGCTTCCGCTCCTTGCCAAGATCGGGACGGGACGTCCCCGCCGACCAAAGGCGCTGGTCCTTGCACCGACCAGGGAACTTGCAGAACAGATCAAGCGTGAGCTCTCACCACTCGCCAGAGCGAAAGGGCGGTCTGTGCTCGCCGTCTACGGAGGGGTCGGATACGGTCCCCAGAAGGGCAGACTGCGCAAGGGCGTCGACGTCCTCGTCGCCACTCCCGGGCGACTCGAGGACCTGATCGAACAGGGGTCGGTGGACCTGAGCCGGGTCGACTTCGTCGTCGTCGACGAAGCTGATCGCATGGCAGATATGGGGTTCCTCCCGATTGTGCGCCGGCTCCTCGACCGGACCTCGCAGCAACGACAGACCTTGCTCTTCTCGGCGACCCTCGATGGTGACATCGCCGTGCTCACTCGCGACTACCAGCGGGACCCTGTCCTCCACGAGTCCGGCGGTCTCGAGGAGGAGAAGATCGACGCTCGCCACCTGTTCTGGCTGGTCCAGCATCAGGACCGGGTCGATCGCACTGCAGAGGCACTCGACACGCTCGGAGCCTCGATCGTGTTCACCCGGACGCGCCGGGGCGCCGACCGGCTCGCCAAACAGCTCGGTACCCGGGGTGTCAACGCGACTGCCATGCACGGCGGGTTGTCGCAGAACCAGCGAATGCGTTCCCTGCGGGCATTCTCGTCGGGCAAGGCCCAGGCACTGATCGCCACCGACGTCGCCGCACGGGGCATCCACATCGACGCCGTCGCTGCGGTGATTCACTTCGATCCCGCGGCCGACTCCAAGGACTACCTGCATCGCTCGGGCCGCACGGCCAGGGCCGGCGCCTCAGGGTTGGTGTTGAGCATCGTCACGAACGAGCAGCGGCGTGCGGTCCGCCAGCTGCAGCACGACCTCGATCTGCATGCTCCGATCGAGGAGCCGAGTCTTGGTGCTCTCGCCGAGGGCGGATACCGCATCGGTGATCCGGTCCCGAAGGGGGTTCGGATCGAACCGCTGCGCAAACGTCCGGCGACTCGTCCGCAGCGCCGGCCGCGCAGAACCTCCACCGGACCGAGCATCTATATCGCCAACCTGCCGTGGGCTGCCACCGAAGAAGATGTCCAGACGCTGTTCGGGCGCTATGGCGAGGTGGAGCAGACCACGATCATCACCGACCGGCGCACCGGACGTTCACGAGGCTTCGGGTTCATCGACATGCCGGAGCCGGCAGCCCGGACGGCCATTGAGGCGCTGCACGGGTCACGGTTGGAGGGAAGGGACCTCACGGTCCGTTTTGCCAAGCCCAGGCAGTACCAGGACTGACCGGCGCGTCA
>CBEVHI010000369.1:0-1882 GCA_965549635.1 uncultured bacterium
CCTGACCAAACCGTTCCGACTCGAGGAACTGCGGCTGCGGGTGGAGGCCCTCCTCCGCCGTAGCAGCGATGGCCGGCGTCGGCCGACCACCGAACTGACCTGCGCCGATCTGGTCTTGAACGATGCGCAACACCGCGTCACGCGGGGAGACGACGAGATCAGCCTGTCACCGGTGGAATACCGCCTGCTCCGGTACCTAATGTCGAACGCAGGCAGTGTCGTTTCTCGGACACAGATCCTCGAAGCCGTGTGGGGGTACGAATACAGCGACTCCGTCATCGAGACAGCAGTGTCACAGCTGCGCAAGAAGGTCGACCAGGGTCGAGCCAAACTCATCCATACCGTCCGCGGGTTCGGCTACACCCTGCGTCCTCCGGGGCCATGAACCGACCGTGGACCCTCCGGCGCCGGCTGACCATCGTGGTTGGCCTCGTCATCCTCATCGTCAGCGCTTCCATCGCCGTTACCGTTTCCGTGGCAACCCGCAACGCTCTCATCGAAGAGGTGGACAAGACACTGCTGACCTTCTCGACACGACCGCCCCCCGCGCCCAGTCCGTCCGACCCCGCAGCCACAGACGAACCCCAAACGGAACCAACCGGGGACGAGCCGTTCCAGCCATTCGCCCTGATCCGTTTCAACGACGGTGGTGAGATCGTCTTCCAGAAGCCCGCCGGATACGCCGACGAGCCTGAGCCTCTGCCCGACGTGAGCGCTTTGACGGCGGCGGACCTGGTCGGCAGCGCCGGAACGTTCCTCACGCTCGGAACGGTCGGAGACGCGGGGTCGGTACGCGCCTTGGTGCACGAAAACCCCGCCGGATATGACGTGTTGGCCCAGTCGCTGGATTCGGTTGACTCCACGACCCGGCGGATGGTCGCAACCTCACTCGCCGTCAGTTTGCTGGCGGCGCTGGCCGGGATCACCGTCGCATGGATCTTGCTCCGAAGAGGATTCAAACCGGTCGACCACATGATCGACACCGCCGGTGCCATCGCCGAGGGTGACCTCACGAAGAGGGCCGACCTGGTCCAGTCAAATACCGAGCTCGGAAGGCTGGCGACGGCGCTCGACCACATGCTCGCCCGTATCGAGAGCGCCGACCGGGACCGCATGCGCGAGGCCGAGCGGCTCCACCGCTTCGTCGACGATGCCTCCCACGAGTTGCGGACACCGATCGCGGCAATCACCGGCTATGCCGAGCTCTACAGCGAAGGGGGCGTCGAGCCGGGCCCGCAGCTCGATCGGGCTATGGCCCGCATCAACGAAGCCGGCCAGCGCGCCGGCCGGCTGATTGAGGATCTGCTGGCGCTCGCCCGTCTCGATCGGGAGATCGGCTCCGGCCGGGAGCGGCTGGATGTCGCCGCCCTCATCGGGGACATAGCCGAGGACGCAAGAATCAGCACCGGTCGCGATATTCGTTCCGACGCGGCGGGACCGCTCATTGTCGAGGCCGATCCAGTGTGGCTTCGGCAAGCAGTCGAGAATCTGATCAGCAATGCCGTGTCCCATGCCGGCTCATCGGGTTCCATCGAGCTGGTGGCGTCCCGTACGGCCAACCGGGCACAGATAGCCGTGATCGACCACGGACCAGGGATACCCGAAACCGAACGCGAGTTGGTGTTCGACCGTTTCGCCCGGCCCGATCGCGGCCGGGACCGAGCCCAGGGTGGGGCCGGCCTGGGACTGGCCATCGTTCGTGAGGTGGTGGTGTCCCACGACGGTGAGGTAGGGATCACCGAGACGCCCGGAGGCGGCACCACCGTACAGATCTCGCTACCGCGTGCCGACTGATCGACCGCACTAGAGACCGACGAAGCGTCCGATGGCGACGACAACTGCCACAAGGGCAAGCACCGCGTTGGCAGCGATCGCCTGCATC
>CBEVHI010000370.1:0-1867 GCA_965549635.1 uncultured bacterium
CGTCGACGGATCGGGGACCCCATATCGCGCTGCCGCGGTCGCCTGGGGCCGGGTTCTCTACTTCGATGCGGTCGACGAACAGACTCGCCCGGAGCTGGAGCGTTTCATCAGAGCGTATGAGGGCATTGACCACCATGTGCGGGTGCCGACCCCGAACGGATAGTGTCGCGTGCTCGATCTGTTGCTTCCGACCGATGACCGGAGTGTGCTCGTTCAGTTCGCAGTAGTGGTGGTCGTCGGCGCTGCCGTCCTGTTCGCAGTGCGCCGGAACAGGGATCTGCTGATCTTCTCGGGGGGCTCCGTGCTGCTGGTCCTCGCCCTCATGGCTCTGCGGGCGGTGCATTGAGGATCCCGTCGACGATCTCCGGGACGGTGGTGGCTGCAGGCCCATCGACTCGAACGGTTGCGAGCTCGTCGTGGTCGGTTGGACCCAGGTTGGCGATCACCAATTGTGCCCCCCGGAACACCGGCTCGAGCACAAAGTCGACCGCTGGGTACACCGACAAGGTGCTTCCGATCGCCAGCACGGCGTCGGCTCGCTCGGACATCTGCCTGGCCCGGACGATGGCGGCAGCCGGGAGGAGCTCACCAAACAGGACCGTGGTCGACTTGAGGATGCCGCCGCAGTCGGGACAGTGAGGGTCCGCGTCGCCGGCCCCGATCCACTCCAGTACCTCGGATGCCGGCCACTGTCTCCCACACGAAACGCATCGCACGCGGTTGAGGTCTCCGTGGAGTTGGGCCACCTGATCGTCGGGCAGGCCTGCCTTCTGGTGGAGGCCGTCGATGTTCTGGGTCACACATCCGACCGTTCGTCCGCTCTTCGCCAACTCGGCGACGGCGTAGTGGGCGGCATTCGGCTGCAGCGACCCGATACTCAGCTCTCCCGACAGGTGGATGCGCCATACCTCGCGGCGGGCATCTGCGTCGGACAGGTAGCGCCCAATCTCGAAGAGCGAAGGATCGACTCGCGACCAGAGGCCGTCCGGGCCTCGAAAGTCGGGTATCCCCGACTCCACGGATATGCCGGCGCCAGTGAACACGAGGATGTGACTGGATCGACCAAGGGTGTCGATCGCATGTCTGACGGACTCATCCACGAGCCGAAGATAGCGCACCGCCGGAAGCTTCCGGGCAGCGCAGTGGTTGCAGTGTCCATGAAACGCTCATGGGTCTTCGCCGGCTTCCTGGTGCTCGCAGCCGGAACCCTGCTGGTCCTCGGTGGGCGCGACCCGGCTCCTGTGCCTCCGGCGCCGACCGCTGGAGGCGCGCCGTCTTCCTACGATCCGGTGCGTGCGGGTGAGCCGCTTCCCGACGGATACCGGGCGCTGCTGCCGCGCGATGCCATCGCTCCCGTCTACCGTCCGTCGTTCCTCGCCGCGCAGGACGCTCCGTGGCAGGACAACGCCCTGGTGATCGGTGTCGAGATCGACGGAGAAGCCAAGGCATACCCGGTGAGCTACCTGAACCGGCGGGAGATGGTGATCGACCGGCTGGCCGGCATACCCATCCTCGTCACGTGGTGACCACTCTGCGGTACGGCGATGGTCCATCGCCGCAGTCTCGAAGGGACAGAGCTCGTCTTCGGCAACCAGGGCGCCCTCTTCGGCAACGCGATGACCTGGTGGGATCACGATACGGGAAGCGTGTGGAGCCAGCCGCTGGGAGAAGCCATCCTGGGTCCCCGCAAGGGCGCACGGTTGGAGTTGCTTGCCTCGACACTCACCGAGTGGGGCCCATGGCGGACAGCACATCCCAACACCCAAGCGCTCGACGCTCCGGGGGGTTCGTCCGGCTTCTCGCTCGATGAGCTGACCATCGTCGTCGAACTTGCCGGCGAGGCCGTTGCCTATCCCGTGCAGGATTT
>CBEVHI010000371.1:0-1837 GCA_965549635.1 uncultured bacterium
GACTCTTCGACCCAGTCCGCACGCACGAACAACGTCTGGTCCCCGGAGAGCACGTCCTTGATGAGGGTCGTGTAGGCAGCGGGCAGCGGACCGAACGCCTCCTCATAGAAGAAGTCGAGGGGCAACGTGGTCAGTTCCAACCGCTCCTCCGGTGCCTTCACGTCGAAGAGCAGCTCGAAACCTTCGTGAGGCTGCAGCGTGATGACCAGCGTGTTGGAGTGGACCTGACAGGTGCCGTCCCGATCGAACAGGCACACGGGTGGGGCACGGAACTCGATAGCGATCTGGGTGAGTCTTCTTGGAAGCCTCTTGCCGGTGCGCAGATAGAACGGCACTCCCTGCCATCGCCAGTTGTCGATGTCGATCCTCATCGCTGCAAACGTCTCCGTCATCGAATCGTCGGCCACACCGTCCTCTTCCAGGTAGCCGGGTACGGCGGTGCCTTCGATGGTCCCGGCACCGTATCGGCCGAGGACAACTCGTTGAGCGTCGACGCTTGGGATCGACTGGAGCACTTTGACCTTTTCGTTGCGGATGGCGACGGCATCGAACGAGGCCGGGGGCTCCATGGCGACCAGCGTCAATACCTGGGCGAGGTGATTCTGCACCATGTCACGGAGGGCACCAGATTGGTCGTAGTAGCCGGCCCGGTGCTCGACGCCGAGATCCTCGGCGACGGTGATCTGCACGGACTTGACCCTGTCTCGATTCCACGACGTCTCGAACAGGGAGTTGGCGAACCGGAACACCAGCAGGTTCTGGACCGTCTCCTTGCCGAGGTAGTGATCGATTCGGTACACCTGCGACTCATCGAAGTAGCGATGGGCCAGCGCATTGAGTGAGCGAGCGCTCTCGAGGTCCCTTCCGAACGGCTTCTCGATGACCAGCCGGGTCCAGCCGGAACTCTTCGCCAATCCCGCCTTGCCGATCTCCTCGATCGCCGTCGGGAACACCTGTGGCGGCAGCGCCAGATAGAAGGCCCTGTTGCCGGGCAGGTCGTATTCGACCTCCAGCGATTCGATCCGTTCCCGCAGGTCGTCGTATCCGGACTGGATGCACTGGTAGTGCAGCGTGTTGTCGCACCAGGCTGCCACGTCGGCGTCGTCTCGACCGGCTCTCTGCAGCGCTTCCCTGGCACTGTCACGGAACTGCTCCTCTGTGATCTGCGACGTCGCCACACCGAGGATCCGACTCCGGTCGCCCAGACCCTGATCGACGATCATCTCATAGAGAGCAGGAAGGAGCTTCCGTGTGGTCAGATCACCGGTTGCTCCGATGATGACGAATAGATGGGGCTCAATGTGTTTCACTCGGAGTCCTCGGCCTTGATGGCGTGCCCGCCGAAGGCGTTCCGCATCGCTGAGAGCATCCTGTCGGTGAACCCTTCCTCGTCCCTGGACCGGAACCTGCGGAAGAGCGACCCGGCGATGATCGGGGCTGCCACGTCGAGGTCGATGGCTTCAAAGACTGTCCAGCGACCTTCGCCTGAGTCCGGCACGAATGGCGCGATGCCGTCCATCGTCGGATTCTGTTCCAAGGCGGTCGAGGTCAGGTCCAGAAGCCACGATCGCACCACCGAGCCGTAGCGCCAGATCTCGGCGATCTGATGGAGGTCGAGGTCGAACTCCTTCTTCGCCTCCATGATGGCGAACCCCTCGGCGTAGGCCTGCATCAGGCCGTATTCGATGCCATTGTGGACCATCTTGACGAAGTGGCCTGCGCCGGCCTGGCCAACGTGTCCCCAGCCCGAGTCCGTGGTCGGGGCGAGCGACTCGAGTGCGGGACGCAGTCGAGCAACCGCATCGTCAGAACCGCCCACCATCATCGAGTACCCCTC
>CBEVHI010000372.1:0-1825 GCA_965549635.1 uncultured bacterium
GTGGCGTGTTCGCACTTCGCGATCGCTTCGATGCTCATTGGATCCCTGAAACCTCGACATTGTCGGTTCCACGCGATAACCGCTGGTGGTTCCACACTACGCCCGTATGTGAGTGCAGCCCTGCCGTACCATGCGCCTCATCGACTCCCCGAGCGCCCTGGCCTCGCGGGTGGCCTTTGTGCGTACCCCGGTAGCGCTCATCTGCCACTGGGCCATCAGTAGGCAGCCACTCCCCATCTCGCCGTCAGCTATCGAGAAGTGGAGTGAGCCACAGACAACTCGACGTCGTTGATGATGACTGGCTCAGATAGCTGAACTTCAAAAGCATGTGTTCCCAACACGGCCGTGCACTGCAATCCGGGTTCCGGGATTGCTTCGCTGAGGGTGATGAGAAGTTCCAATGCAGGCGGGTCTCTCAGAACGGACAAGGAGGTCTCGGGAACGCAACCCCCTCCGTTCACCGCAATCCTGAGAATACTGGGCTCGGACGTCTCCATCAGCACGGCGCCGGGTTCGTCGAAAGGGATCGGCCTTGACAACGCCGATGTCTGGCCCGTCGGGTCGACCCAATGAGCGTCGACAATGACACCCGAGGGATCACTGTCAACAAACGGGCCCAAAGCCGATGGCCTGACAATGGGTCCCGACGCCTCGCACGACGCACCTATGACGACCAACATCGCAAGCACGGGCACCCAGCGCGCCAACTCTCGCGAAACGCTACTCATGATGTGAGAACACTCAATCCCACCCTATCGCAAGGGCTCGATAGGCCGAAGCACCGTGGAGCCCGTCACCGTCGGTATTCGCCAACAGCTGAGAGCGTCGAGTACACAGGGAACCGGGCCTCTTCGGTCATCTCGATGGGGAACGCCGTGGTGGTCACGTCGATGGTGCCCAGCAGTGCCCCCCTCTTCCCGGCCAGGTGACCTGGTGTACTTCGGCCGCTGAAGGGACCAGGATTCGATCCGCCAGGGTGGTTCCGTTCTTGTCAGATCAGCTGACAGATCCGGGACAGCGCTCTCGGAAACTCCTCGGAAGTGGCCAAAACCCCAAAGCAGCCCCCGCTCCCACCCAGGCACCCTTAACTGCGAACAAGACGCGCCCGCAACTGCGAACACCCCTCGGTATGCGTGGAGCTGCCGGGATTCGAACCCGGGTCCTCACGGGTCTCAACCCGCCCTCACCATCATCCTCACTCACGGTGGAGGTGACCGTTGGCGTTGCCGCCTATCGGTCTTTGCCGACTGTCAGCTCGTCTCTTCCGAGCGGTCTGGCGGTCTTTCCCTGCGGTCAACCACGCTTCTGTTGCCAGGCTGCGCGGTCTGGCCCCGTCTCCCCTCGCGGGGTGCGATGTACCTCAACTACTTACGCAGCGAGGGCGAGTTCTGAATTGTCAGATCTCTGTTTGCCCCGTTTAGCGAGTCTGAGCAACTCGGATGGTGGGCATGGCGCCGACTCCGCAAGTCGATTCCATTCAGCCCCTCGATTGT
The DNA here is from genome assembly GCA_965549635.1 of uncultured bacterium. GTDB lineage: Bacteria > Actinomycetota > Acidimicrobiia > Spongiisociales > UBA4744 > CBEVHI01. The sequence goes on from CBEVHI010000372.1 coordinate 1,494, forward strand.
TCTCATACGATAACGCCTCTCCGGGGCTCGGGGTTCCCCTTTTCTACCCACAGTCGGTAGCGTGGCCCCCACATGCCCGAGCTCGCCAACCCCTTCGAAACAAGACGCCCGTCCCGGGGACCTTGGATCAGCATCGTCGCCGTGGCTATCGCTCTGGGCGCGCTCGCCGCCAACTTCGCCCTCTACAACAGCCTGCAGAGCGCCAACGACGACGCCGCAGCCCTCGCGAGCCAAGTGGCGTCACTTCAGTCACAGATCACCGCCATGCAGAGCTCCATCGCCAACACCGAGAGCCGCCTTCAAGCGGTCGAGTCTTCGCCCGCACCGGCACT
>CBEVHI010000373.1:0-1822 GCA_965549635.1 uncultured bacterium
CCGCGTGAGCACTGGAACCGTCGATATGAGGAGGGCTGGTCGACGGAACCGTCCGCATTCCTCCTCTCGCTCGATGACGTGCTTCCGCGTTCCGGGAGAGCGCTCGACGTGGCGGGCGGGAACGCCCGCAACGCGCTGTGGCTGGCCAGGCGCGGACTGGACGTGACCGTTGTCGACGTTTCCGATGAGGCGCTCAGGCGAGCCCAGGCTGTCTCGGACGCCGCCGGCGTCGACCTCCGGCTGGTGGAAGCCGACCTCACGAAAGCACCGCTCCCCGAGGGGCCGTGGGACCTGATTGTGTGCTTCCACTATCTGCAGAGAGACCTGTTCCCGGAGATGATCTCTTCCCTCGCACCTGGAGGTGTGCTCACCTGTGCGATCGCTACCGTCCGCAACCTGGAGCGTCATCCCCGACCACCCCGTCCCTACGTCCTCGACGAGGGCGAGCTGCCCGGCCTGCTGGAGGGGTTGACGGTGCTGGTCTACGAGGAGGCCTGGTTCGACGACCATCACGAAGCCCGGATCGTGGGGGTGCGAGCGGCATCCTGACCGTTTCTGTCAATGCTGTCGGTACCGCGTGTGGAGAGCATTGACAGGACGCGGGGCCGGCTGTTCTCGTCAATGCTGTCGGTACCGCGTGTGGAGAGCATTGACAGGACGCGGGGTTCGCTACTTGGCGAACGGACTTCGTAGATGATCCTCGAGTTCCGGATGGCGGGCGTAGAACTCTTCGCGCAACTGGTCCATCACGATGTTGTCCAGCAACTTGCCGCCCTTGAAGATGGCGTTGTGCAACCGGGCGGAGACGCGGAATCCGACCTTCTCGGCGAGCCGGACCGCCCGGGGGTTTCCGCTGTGGGTCCACAATCGAACCACCTGCAGGCCCAGCTCCTCGAACAGAAACCGAAGGAGCAGCTCGTTGGCCTCCTCCGCGTAGCCCTTGCCCCATGCGCTCTTGTCGAGCATCACGCCGATGCTGGTGGCGTGCCGTCGCTCGAGGCCGGAGTAGCCGATGTACCCAATGACGTTCCCTGAGGAGCGTTCCTCCACCATGAAGCGACCCTGATCCGGGTCGTAGGAGAACTCCCGTTCTTCGAACCGCTTGCGCAGCATCGGAACCGTGTAGTCGGGTGGCAGCGTCTTGCTCCATGCCTGCGTGTCCAGATCGTTGCGCAGCGCCGTGAGCAACAGGGCGTCCTCTGCCCGTTCTTCACGCAAACGCACGAGGGTGCCTTCAATCGGCATGGCGTGCCTCCCAATCGGCGCGGAGCAGTTCCACGGCGATGGCATCGACGAACCGCCCGTCCTTGATCGCCTCGCGACGCAGACGCCCTGCAACGGTGAAGCCGAGCCCCTCGGCGAACCGCAGGCCTGCGGTGTTCCACTCGATGATCCAACTGTGCACTGTCTGCGCGGGGAGATGCATGAAGACGTGGCGCAAGAGCAACTCTGCGGTCTCCGATCCGAGGCCGGCGTGTTGCTGTTGGGGGGCGATTACGACACTGATGAAAGGAGTGAGCGGATCCCAGCCGGTCTCGAGTTGGGCGAGCCCGACCAGCTCCCCACCGTTGGTGATCGCGAAGTGTTGTGTTCTCTCGTCATCGAGCCAGGAGGTGAGTTTCTTCTCGACGAAGGCGAGCGAGATGGGCCCTCGTTCGTCGGCAACGTATCGCCGGCCTGCCAGATCGGCGTGGTTGAGGATCCCGTGCAGGTCCGGTGCATCAGACGCCTCGACGGCACGTAGGGAGACGCGGTCTCCGGTGAACATGGCGTCAGCCTACCTGGCGTCCGAAAGGCGAAGGCCAAGCGGTCAGAGAGGACG
>CBEVHI010000374.1:0-1820 GCA_965549635.1 uncultured bacterium
ACCACAAATGCGGATTCGCCGACAACGACGCCTCATCCCGAAACACCCGCAACGCCCGCCGCCGCCACCACGGCTTCGCGAAACGCTGCAAACCAGCCTGCAACCGCGGAGCGAGGAGACCATCCGCAGCATGCGAATACGACAGGAACCCGTCATACGAAGACGGTGCAACATCTGCCATAGGATGCTTCTCCCTCACCGACCAACCTACCCAAACCAGGAACGACCTGCCTCAAAGAGACAATGACATGCCCCACTCACCAACCACTCACAGAACCGCCGGGCCGTCGCGCGCAGGGCTCATCCGCCCCGGATCGCCTCCAGGTCGGGGCACGGGTCGAAGTCGTAGGTGGCACACTCGGCCTGGGTGAATCCTCTGGTGACTCTTTGTTGTGCGTCGGCCACCAGATCGTCGATCGAGAGGGAGAGTTCGAGCCACTTGGCGCCGTCGGCGAGGAAAACCCCAAGACGGTCGCCGGCGAGCCATACGGCGTCCGATGGTTTGGGTGCGGGGATGCGGTCGAGAAGCGGCGGTAGTTCGGTGATGGAGGACCGGTCGCGAATACCGGCCACGTCCCACACTTTGACGAAGTCGTCTTCTCCCATGGTTGCCAGCCTGCTCCCGTCGGGGGAGACCGCCAGACCTCGAACGAAGAAGTGAGCTTCCCAGGTGGCAACGGTCTCCCAGGTGGACGTATCGAAGGCCAAGATTCCGCCTCTCACGTCGACGACGTAGAGCAGTGAACGTGGCGAATCGAGCGCATAGCGCTCCGGCCAAAGGTTCGAATCCATCCTCAGTTCGGCCAGCACCGTTCCCGTATCGACCTGGTGGATTGTGATCAAATCATTGACGCCGTCGTAGATGGCTATCCAGTCACCGTCCGCAGCCATCAGCTCGCCGTATTCGCCGATCGGGAATTCGGATCGGACTTCGAGGGTCTCGGTACTCCAGACCCGCACCGAAGCGCCACCGCGATACCGAGAATCGCCTTGTGCTGAGGCTGCGAAGAAGGTTCCGTCGGCGGGCGCGACGATGGAGAGGTCATTCATCGTCGTCGGGCCGTAGAAGGGTCGACCGTCCGGACACTCCTCTCCCTCAACCGACGAACGCACTGTGCAGCTGGTCACCGGGGTAACGGAATCGGAAACCGGGTCCCAGATGACGATGGGGCCGTTCAGCCAGTCACGCTCGGCTTCGAGGAGGGTCTCACGGACGACGACGAACCGGCCATCGGGTAGTTGAACTCCTGGTCCGGCAATGTGGTCGATCGCTTCGCCCGTGTTGGAATCGACGAGAGCGGTCACGACGCCGACTCGACCTCCCTGGAACGGGTCCGGGATAAACAGTGCGACGGCCGGATTCGGCCCGTCGATCGCCATATTCGGGTTGATCCAGGCGGGGTCGGTGCCTGGCAGGCGGATGGTGGCACCGATCTCATCAAACCCACCGCTGAGGTCCCACAGGAGAAGAGCGGTGCTGTGTACGGTCAGCAGCTTCGAACCATCGGATGTGAACGAAGCAGAGGTAGTCTCGGCCGCGTGGCCGAGAGTCACCAGGAGCCGGCCGTTTTTGGCGTCGAAGATCTGGTCGAGGCTATTGGTGGTGACCGCGATCTTCGATCCGTCTGGTGAATAGGAGAGCCCTCTCACGATGGAGTTGACCGCGTCGAGAGCGTTGACGCGTTCGCCGGTCTCTCCGTTCAACAACACCGGAGCTACCACGCCAACCGCTTCCTCGCCCAACGAATCGAGCACGACACGTTTACCGTCGGGGCTCAGCGCCCCATGTGAGCTATCGGGGAGACGATCATTGATCAGGG
>CBEVHI010000375.1:0-1813 GCA_965549635.1 uncultured bacterium
CGTGGAAGCATGGCTGATACGCCTGGCGTTCTTCCTCCTCGTCTTTGCAGGAGGCATTGGCATCCTGCTCTACCTGGCGGGCTGGCTCCTCATCCCGGAGGAGGGAACCGATGAGTCGATCGTCGAAGGGTGGCTCCAAGGGGTCTCTTCCGGACCCGCCTGGATCGGGGTGGCCCTGATCGTCCTGGCGGCGATCTGGATCTTGTCTTCACTGAACGTGGCCGGCTCCGGCCTCATCGTCGCTCTTGCCCTGCTCGGCGTCGGCATCTTGCTGTACCGGGGAGAAGGCTCTCCTCGAGAGCCCAGGACACCAACAGAGCCGCAGGAAGCCGGCCAAGAAGAGTCGACAAGCGCAACGGTTAGGGCCAAGCAGCCCCGACAGGAACGTCAACGACGCCGCCGGCCTCGTCAACGGTCCAACCTCGGCCGTTTCACCTTTGCAGCAACGCTGATCGGCCTGGGAATCCTCGCACTCTTCGACAATGCCGGGATTCTCTTTCCCGAACCCCGCCACTACTTCGCCGTCGCCCTGGCGATTGTCGGTGCCGGCTTGGTCGTCGGCGCAGTCTGGGGACGGTCCAGGGGGCTCATTGCAGTCGGCTTGATCCTGGCGTTCGCAGTAGGAATTGCCACCATCGACAGCACCGTCAACGCAGTTCAGGACCGCCAGGTGGTCGTCTACACCCCACAGACTGCAGCGCAGATCAGCAGCCAGTACGAACTGAGTGCCGGGACACTCACGATCGATCTGTCAGACGTTCCCCCGACAGACTTCTCTTTCAGCGCCGACCTTGGTGCAGGTGAGCTCAACGTCATCCTTCCCAGAGACATCGACGCGACGATCGACTCACGGATCGGTGTCGGGGAGTTCAACGTGCTGGGCACGACCAGCCAAGGTCTTGGCGTCGGGAGAACCGTGCACATCGACGGAACCAATGGCAGCGCCCGCATCGACCTGAACGTCGGGGCTGGAAAGATCACCGTGACACAGGAAGGCAACTGATGAATGAACAGCACAAACTCGACGTCGTATCCCTGGTATTCGGGCTGATCTTCATCATCATCTCGCTCCCTGCCTTGCTCACCGACACACCCCTCAACCTGGACGCGCGGTGGCTGTGGCCGACGGCCGTGATCATCGTTGGCGTACTCATCGCCGGCTCTGCGCTGCGGCCCAGAAGCCAGGATGTGCAGCTTGAGACTCCTGAGGACACTGTTGTCTAGGCGATCGTGGAAAGAACCCTCAAGACATCCGCAACCGGTGGATAGTCGGCGATGCCGGTGCCGCGATATAGGTAGATCGGTTCTGCGCTTGCATCGACGACCGTCACACCGGGAACGTTCGAGTACCGACCGGTGATCTTGCCTTGCCTTCCGACCCTTCTCAGGGCTCGTAGATAGCGAATCCATGCACGAAGGTCGAAGACGAAATGCGCCATGCTCTGCTTTCCAACACCCAGGGCTGCAAAGCTGGCCATGGTGGGATCCAGGTACAGGGCGTACGGGAGACCGTCGGCGGTGAGCCTCCTGGCCTGGAAGTCGGCTGCAGGGCCGATCCCGATAGCGGTGGATCCAAGGGCTTCGATGCGGTCGCGAACTGCCGCCAACTGCGACAGGAAATCAAGACAGCCGGGTCACCCGAAGTAGCGAACCATGACGACGATCGTCGGCCGGTCGATGATTTCGCCCACTCGGTAGACCGCACCATCGGGGTCGTACACGATAACGTCGCGAAGAGTGTCTGCCATGCGGGGACCTTACCCAACCCTCTGCACCCGAGCCGACGGCCGAGCACATCGCGAGCCTTCTCATC
>CBEVHI010000376.1:0-1812 GCA_965549635.1 uncultured bacterium
GATCGATACCCAGGCGCAGCCCGTCGGACCCGGTGATGCGTTCCCACCCGAACGTCGAAGCCGCCTCGATCGAGGCAATGGGCAGGCCTTCACCGAGTACGGAGTCCCGATAGTCGGCATCCTGATCGAAGAACGCCTCCCACGACGGCAGCGAGACGACCCGCGCCGAAACGCCGCTCTCTGCCAGCAACTCTGAGGCCCCCAGGGCGACATGGACCTCCGATCCGGTGGCGACCAGCACCACGTCGTCACCGTCGCGCAGCACATACCCGCCGCGGGCGACCCCGCCGGCCGGCCGGTGGAGCACCGGGAGTCCTTGACGCGTCAACACGAGCGCGGTCGGACCTTCATCGCGGTTGATTGCCAGTTCCAGCGCCTCGACGGTCTCGCCCGCATCGGCAGGACGCAGCACCCACAGGTTGGGCATCGCTCGCAGCGACGCCAGATGTTCGATCGGCTGGTGGGGCGGTCCGTCCTCACCGAGGAATACCGAGTCGTGGGTCCAGATGAAGATGCTCGGCGCTTCCATCAACGCGGCGAGGCGCACGGCCGGTCGCATGTAGTCGCTGAACACGAAGAACGTCGCCCCGTACGGCCGCAGGCCACCGTGCACCGCCAAGCCGTTGGTGATCGCGCCCATGGCGTGTTCACGGATCCCGTAGTGGATATTGCGGCCGGCCCGGTCCTCTGGCGAGAAGCTGCCCGAGAAGCTGATCGACGTCTTGGTCGAAGCGACCAGGTCGGCGGCACCGCCGAGGAAGCCGGGATCCTTCTCGGCGATCTGGTCGAAGACCTTGCCGGCGGCGGCCCGGGTGGCGATCTTGCCATCGAAGGCGGGGAGATCCAGATGGATCGGTGCGGGCGCGAAGTAAGCGTCCCAGAGATCGATGGTGTCGGCGTCGCGGGCCCTGAAACGTTCCTCCCACTCCTGGTGGGCGTGACGGCCCCGATCCATCGCCCGCGAGAAGTAGGCGTACACGCCGTCGGGGACGTAGAAAGGCTGGTCCGCCGGGAGTCCCATCAGCTCCTTGGCTGCACGCAGCTCCTCTTCCCCGAGGGGCGAGCCGTGCACACCGGGCGTGTCGTGCTTGGTCGGCGCCCCGTTGCCGATGTGGGTCCTGGCGATGATCAACGACGGCTGTCCGGCCACGACGAGCGCCTCACGGGTGGCCTCCTCGATGGCGAGCCGGTCGTGACCGTCGACCGACACCGTGTGCCATCCGACGGCTGCGAACCGGGCAGCAACGTCTTCGGTGAAGGTGATGGCGGTGTCCCCGTCGATGGTGATGTGGTTGTCGTCGTAGAAGTAGGTGAGTTTGCCGAGCTCGAGGTGACCGGCGAGCGAGGCGGTCTCTGCGGAGATCCCTTCCATCAGGTCACCGTCGGAGACGAACGCCCAGGTGCGATGGTCGACCAGTTTTGGTCCGAACACGGCGCGCAGGTGTTCCTCGGCGATGGCCATGCCGACCGCGGTACCGAAGCCCTGGCCGAGCGGACCGGTGGTCATCTCGATGCCCCTGGTCTGGTCGATCTCGGGGTGGCCGGCGGTGTGGGATCCCCACTGGCGGAAGGACTTCAGATCCTCCATCGTGACGGGGAAGCCACTGAGGTGCAGCAGCGAGTAGAGCAGCATCGAGGCGTGACCGTTGGAGAGGACGAAGCGGTCCCGGTCGGGCCATGCCGGGTCGTCGGGATCGACCTTCAGGAACTTGGTCCAGAGCACCGCGGCGATGTCGGCCATTCCCATCGGGGCACCTGGATGACCCGAGTTGGCCTTCTGTACGCCGTCGATGGCGAGGCCTTTGATCGTGT
>CBEVHI010000377.1:0-1808 GCA_965549635.1 uncultured bacterium
CGTCCGGGGTAGGCCCGGGCGATTGCCACCCAGTTGTCGTGGCCTCGCACAAGCTCGCCAGACTGGGGGTAGAGAGCGACGAAGTCGGGATGGCGCATCGCGCCGAGTGCTTCGAAGTCCTCGTGCTGCATGGCGTCGATGTAGCCCTCGACGAGTCGTTTCCTGTCCTGCATGGCTCTTCCTGGCGGCTCACTGCCAAGCTATGGCAGTTCCCCAGCTATGGAGAGCTTTTCTGTCCGTTGTCAGGACCGCAGATTGCTCAAGGACGACGCCGCAAGGTGCCTCGATCGCGCCCATGCGAAGTCCGGCTCGATCCCGCATAGCTCCGCCTCCCCCGTACAGTCTCCATCCATGCGGATCCTGCTGGTCTCCACCTACGAGCTCGGGCATCAGCCCTTGCACGTGGCGTCTCCCTCGGCGGCACTGCGACGAGCGGGTCACGAGGTGCGGGCTGCCGACGCCGCGATCGAACCGATCGCCGGCGAGGCGCTCGACTGGGCCGAGGCGGTGGCGTTCTCCGTGCCGATGCACACCGCTATGCGATTGGCGATCAGGGCGGCCGAGCAGATCAAAGCCGGCCGGCCCACCCTGCCCATCTGTTTCTACGGTCTCTACGCCCACGTCGGCAAGGAGAGCACGCTCGGTGTGGTCGCCGATCGACTGATCACCGGCGAGTACGAGAGCGCGCTCATTGCCTGGGCAGACGGGATCCAGGCCGGCAATCCAGCCGGCGTAATCGTCACGGACCTGGGCAAGAGCGCCTTTCGCATGCCCGACCGGACCGGCCTGCCCGACCTGGAGCGGTATGCCCATCTGGACACCGGCGTGGAGCGCAGGGCTGTCGGCTACGTCGAGGCCAGCCACGGCTGCCGGCAGAAGTGCCGGCACTGTCCGGTGCCCACGGTCTACGACGGGAGGTACCGCATCGTGCCCGAGGACGTAGTCGTGGACGACATCGCCCAACTGGTGGAGATGGGAGCACGCCACATCACGTTCGGAGATCCGGACTTCCTCAACGGTCCTCGGCATTCGATGCGGGTGATCAGGGCGATGCACCGGCGTTTCCCGCATCTCACCTTCGACATCACCACCAAGGTCGACCTCATTCTGCGCCACGCCGATGTGTGGGAGGAGCTGGCCAACTCCGGTCTGCAGTTCGTCGTTTCAGCGTTCGAGACCACCAACGACCGGATCCTGGAACTGCTCGACAAGGGCCACACGGTGGCCGACGAGGGCGCGGTGGTGCACATGCTGCGCAACCACGGCGTCACTATTCGCCCCACATGGCTTCCGTTCACACCCTGGGCCACCCTCGATGACGTCGCCGACATCGTCGGTTTTCTCGACACGCACGCACTCGATGTCGATCCGATTCAGCTGACGATCCGGCTGCTCATCCCCGACGGCTCTCTCCTGCTCGACATCCCTGAGATCGTGCCCTATCTGGATGGCTACGACCAAGGGGGTTTGAGCTGGCGATGGCACGCCGCCGATCCCAGGGTCGACGAACTTGCGGCACGACTGAGCCAGATCGTCCAGGCTGCTGCCGGCCGGCCACCATCGGAGATCCTCGACGACCTGCGCACCGAGATCCTTCAGGCAGCCGGTCGGGACCCGGTTCGCGATCACGCGCTCGCCGCTGCCGGTCCGAGACTCACCGAACCATGGTTCTGCTGAGCAGAGCCGACCGAGAGCCAGTTGGGCTCTCTGCACGGGCAAGCCTGATGAACACCGCCGCGCCCCCGATGCCGGCCCTGTTCCTCAGCCACGGAGCGCCGCCACTCGCCGACGACCAGGTGTGGACCGGG
>CBEVHI010000378.1:0-1808 GCA_965549635.1 uncultured bacterium
CAGCACCGACACCGTCGCTCAGCTCAACCGGCTCGCCCAAGACACCGGGCAGGCCTCTGAGGACGAGGCCGGTGCCGCACGACGCCCCTGACGACAACTACCTCTCGTTCTACAATCCGGGCGGGCCCGGCCCCGAACCGTTCCCCGACGTCCGCGACAACTCTCCCGGATCCCGCGATCTCGAACCGATCACCGAACCCCTCGACAACCCATTGCCAGCACCTACCGATAGCCACGACGAAGACAATGAGACGAAAAGCAGCCAACCATGACCAGTGAAACCACCCAGACCACGACAAGGACGCCAGGAAGTCGGCCAACGGGATTCCATCGGCTCCTGGTCCTCAGCATCGTCGGCACACTGCTCCTCGCTGCGTGTGGGGACGCGGAATCTGACAACGAGCCCGTGACCGACACGACCATCACGACCCTGAGCGGCGACACCGACCCGACGACCCCTGCCACCACCGGCGCCGCGGCCGCTACGGGCATCGCCCTAAGCAGCAAAGGTCTTGGGATCGTCCCGCTCTGCATAGAGCCGGAGGCGGCCATCGCCGCTGTCTCGGCAGATCTAGGAGCCCCCACATTCGATACCGGCTGGGTAGACGCCGGGAACTGCCCGGGCACGGAGTACCGCGAGGTCTCCTGGGACGGCCTCATCCTGCAGTTCAACGACGCCGCCGACGCGACCGCACCAGACGGTGGTCGACACTTCTTCGGCTACGCCTACAGCGGTAGTGACGCCGGCTTGACCACGACCGAAGGCATCAGCCTTGGCGCCACGGTCGCCGAATTGGAGGCCGCCTACGACACGGCGCTCTCGACCGAAGACAACCCAGCAATCGGACCCATATGGCAGGTCGAAGCAGGCCTGTTCTTCGGAGGCGGACTCTCCGGTATCGCCGCCGACAACAGAGTGACCAGCATCCAGGGCGGCATCCAGTGCGCCGAGTGATTCCGCCCACCCCAGCAGGGAGCAACAATGGCTGATCGGCTACGGTCGCCGGGATCGTGCGCCGATTCCGCATCGTCCCTAGTCTGCGAAGGTCGACCATGTCTCAGCTCACCACACGGAGCGACCGTGACTGTTTGGTTTGAAGGGGAAGACGTAATCGACTGCACCATCCAACAGGTGAAGCAAGCCCTCGATGATCCTGGCGGCCTCTATGCCGGGGTCACCAGTCTTATGCCAGGTATGACGAGCGTTGAGTTGGTGGAACAGGGGATCAACTCTGTGACGATCAAGACCAACGAAGGCCTGATGAAACGGACCAACATTTCCAAACGCATCGAGGCGGAGGGCGTGGTCGTGGAGTTCGACGAACAATACGAAGCCGGATCGAAGTTCACCGCAACGTCGCACTTCACTGACGGATTCTCCACTAGCGGCACAGGAGTGACTCATCGCCTCGTCATGAGCGATGTCGGGGCCCCCGGGTTGTTGGGCTTCTTCTACCGGAAGCTCGGCAGCTCCAAAACGGGGAATGCCTTCTTGACGGCGTACAAGGCCCACCTCGAGAGACAAGACGACTGAACCCGAGAACCTGCCGGGGAGTTGCACGGTACATCGCGGTCATCCAACCCGAAGGACGCACCCTCGGGGTCTCCGCCGCAAACGGACAAGGCGCCGGCTTTGGCCCTCCGGAGGCCACAGTGAGTACGCCAACCTTCCCCGCAAACCCAGGCTTCGGGCGACGAGCGGCGAAGTCGTCCGAACCACTCCGATCACTTCCACGCCGGCGCCGCCTATGACACCAACCAACGCACCCACTACCGAGCGCCCTCCCGCGCCCTCGATCCGGCACTCG
>CBEVHI010000379.1:0-1803 GCA_965549635.1 uncultured bacterium
CGCGGGCGCCCGGCCACGCTGATTATCACCGTTGCCTGTTTCGGCCTACTGGTGGCAGAGCCGCTGAGCAGGTTGGCAGCACGGGCCCGCGTCCCACAACAGTGGCAGCCCATCCTGTGGGTTGCAGCCGGGGTTCTCCAACTCGCCACGGCGGCAGCATCATCCCGACTGCTCCCTTCAAAGATCTCCCTCGTGGGAGCGGTTGTGTTCACCCTCGGGCTCCTCCTCGCAGCAGGAGGACTCTTCGCTCTGGTGCGGGAGCGGATCATGCCACACGGTGCATCGTAGGAGCGTTGCCACCAAGTCTTGTCAATGCTGACCGGACCACGTGCGGCCAGCATTGACAGGAACGTGTCAGAGCGAGCGCTCGCGCACCACGGTGGCCACGTCGATGCGCTGGACCGCCCTCAGGACCGGACGCTGTGACACGAGTGCTGCGATCAGGATGGCGATCACGGTGAACACGTAGGTGGTTGGCCTGATGTACAGATCCCACTTGAACAGGTCGCTCGAGTAGGTGGCGAGCCCTTCGTAGGCGAACGCGTAGCCGAACACCAGCCCGGGGATCACGCCAATCAACGTCAGCAGCACGTTCTCGGCGGTCAGGAGCCGCGAGATCGTCCACCGGGCGATCCCTCCGGCGCGCATCATCGCCACCTCGGACGCTCGTTCGGCGATGTTCGCGGAGATCGTGTTGTAAATCAGTGCGAACGCCATCACCCCGCCGAGCGCCAGCATGATGCCGACGAACGCGTAGAACAGGCCCATGAACTGATCCGCCATCGACTTGAGTGCCTGCGAGTCGATGAACGCCGCCACCGTCGGCAGCTCGCTCAGCTGGTCTCGCATGGTCTCTCGATCGACGCCGGCATCGAAGGTGAGGTAGACCGAGTTGTCGACGCTCGTGCCGCCTGCCAGATCGGTCAGCGCCGGTTCGGCGATGTAGGCGTAGGTGCCGAGCGGTTCACGAACGAATCCGGCAATCGTCTGTGTGCTCGAGATACCGAGTTCGGAGATCTCGATGCTCACCTGGTCTCCAACCTTCACACCCAGCTGGTCCTTCAGGGACGATCCCAGGAAGATCCCCTCGGAGGGAAGGCCCACTTCCTTGCCGTCCACGACGAACCCGTGCAGGTTCGTCGCCGGGTCGAATGCCAGCAGCTCGGTGTGATACTGCTCGGAGGTCGAACGCACCGTCGCGGCCAGATCGGCAACGCCTTCGGCGTGGGCGACACCGTCGACGGCTTCGACGGAGTCGAGGAAGCTCGGGGTGACCGCCTCTGTCAGATACAGCTGGGCGTCCTGCCGGTTGACCTGGTTGAACTGGCGATCCAACAGCACCTGGATCGAGTCGATCATCCCCCAGAATGTCAGGATCAGGGTGACCGCCATGATGACGCCGACCACCGTGGAGATCGTCCGGTTGCGGTTCCTCCCGATCCCTCGCAGCACCGACTTCCACCGTGCCGGCAGCCGCCGCAGCGGCGGAATGAGGCGTTCGATCCACGTCGCACCACCCTTGCCGGCAGGGACGAGACCGCGCATGGCCTGGGCCGGGGCGATCTTCGCTGCCCGCATTGCCGGCGCCAGTGCGGAGAGTGCTCCGGCGACCAGTGCGAAGACCACGCCGATGGCCGCGGTGGAGATGCGGGCCGTCGTCACGGTGACGGGGATCGAGATGGCGCCCGTATACACACGGCTGATCACGCTTCCCAGCAGCCCGCCCAGTGGCACGCCCACAACCGCCCCGATGATGCCGGCGAGCAGACCGAACCGCAGGTAGTGACCAAAGATGTCACGTTT
>CBEVHI010000380.1:0-1800 GCA_965549635.1 uncultured bacterium
TCGGAACCGGGTGCGACCTGTAGTGCCTCGACCAATAACCTTTGCGCTGTTCTGGCGGCCAGGAACACCTGGTCGATACAGATTCACCCCACGGTGCCGACCGGTACCCGAGGGTTGGGTGGATCTGCATCGATCGCTGCAGTTCTCCGCCTCGACGCACCTGCCGGTGCGCCTTCGTTGTGCGGCCTTGCAAGCAGCGCCCCTGCCTCGCCATCGACACCCCGAACGTTACTGGCCAAGGCACTAGCAGGAAGTTCTTACGGGCACGCTTCGGAGGGCACTAGGTGTCTCCAGTCGCTCGATTCGCGCTGAAACCTCTCGGCCTCACCGGCGAGTCGGGCGCGGGCATAATGGGAGACAAGCTCTAGCGAGGACCCGATGCAGCAACCCACTTCGAGCTCGTGTGCGCTCGTCCTGTTCGTGGCGCCATCGCCATGAAGAGGGAGCTGGGGCTCTATTCGGTCATCACGATCAGCGTCGGGGCGATGATCGGCTCAGGGATCTTCGTGCTGCCAGGACTCGCAGCCAAGATCGCAGGGCCTGCCGTCATCGTCGCCTACGTCCTTGCGGGCATCGTTGTGCTGCCTGCGGCTTTGTCGAAGGCCGAGATGGCGACCGCAATGCCCGAAGCCGGCGGGACCTACGTATTCATCGACAAGGCCATGGGTCCACTCGTGGGCACGGTCGCGGGCTTCGGGGTGTGGTTCTCGCTCATCTTCAAGGCGTCCTTCTCGCTCGTCGGGCTGGGAGCGTATCTGGTCATGTTCTCGAATGCGCCCGTCAAACCGGTGGCCCTGGTCTTGGCCGGGGCTTTGATCGTCATCAACATCGCGGGCGTGAAACAGACTGCCGGCGTGCAGAAGACCGTCGTGAGCGGTGTGCTGCTCATGTTGGTGTACTTCATCGTCAAGGGCATTCCGCACGTCCAAGCCGCGAATCTCGAGCCGTTCCTTGGAAAGGGCCTCGAAGGCTTGGTCGTCGCCAGTGGCGTGATCTTTGTGTCGTATGCAGGAGTCACAAAGGTTGCGAGCATCGCCGAGGAGATCCGGGATCCAGGAAGAACCATTCCCCGTGGCATCTTGGGCAGCGTTGCGCTCATGATGTTCATCTACCCCGCAGTCGTCTGGATCATGGTTGGAGTACTCGGTGCCGGGAAACTCGCCGGTACTGTCGTGCCAGTCGCAGACACCGCTCGGGCGTTTCTCGGCGAAATCGGCGTCGACATCGTGTCGGCCGTCGCCGTGCTGGCGCTCATCAGCATGGCGAACGCCGGTCTGCTCGCGTCGTCTCGTTATCCATTTGCAATGAGCAGGAATGCCCTCGCCCCTGCCGTGCTCCAACGGCTCACACGGCGCTCAAACACCCCATTCGTCAGCATCGCTGTCACTGGATCGGTGATGCTGATCCTTGTCGCCTTCGTACCGCTCTTGGAGCTCGCCAAACTCGCCAGCGCGTTCCAGCTCCTCGTGTTCTCGTTCGTCAACGTTGCGCTGATCGCGTTCAGGGAGAGTCATGTGGACTGGTACAAGCCATCGTTCAAGGCTCCGCTGTATCCATGGGTGCAGATCTTCGGCATCGTCGCTGCGCTCGCTCTGTTGACGCAACTCGGGACTGTTCCTCTCGTGGGGGCTGCGGGGATCATCTTGGGCGGGTATGTCTGGTATCGAGTGTTCGGACGGTCGCGCGTCAGCAAGCAGAGCGCTTCCCTTGACGCATTGAGGATTCGCGCGACTTCGGGACTTGTGGAGAAGACACGGGACGAGGTGGAGTCTCACGGTGCCGAGAGCCTTCTTGTCCTCC
>CBEVHI010000381.1:0-1799 GCA_965549635.1 uncultured bacterium
CTCGTGAGCTTCTCCTTCTCGGCGGCCGGCCAACGCTTCGACTTCACGGGTGACCGCACCTACGTGATGGGGGTGGTCAACCTCTCGCCGGAGTCGAACAACCGGCACACGGTGGCCGAATCTCCTCGCGAAGCGCTCGAGATGGCCGTCGCGTACCGGGGCCACGGAGCATCGATCGTCGACCTTGGGGCGCAGTCGTCACACTTCGAGAACGCGGAGCTACCACTCGAGGTCGAGCTGGAGCGTCTGCTGCCTGCCCTCGAGCTGCTCGTCGAAGAGGGGTTTGTGGTGTCGGTGGACACGTGGAAGCCGGCGGTCGCCCGCGCTGCCATCGAAGCCGGCGCAGCGATCGTCAACGACACGGGCGGTATGCGCAACTCCGACATGGTCGAGGTCGTTCGGGAGGCGTCGGTGCCGGTTGTCGTGGCCTATGTGGAAGGGCAAGATCCCCTCTCGGTGGGCAACCTCGAGTTCGTGCACGACAAAGCCGCGCAGGTCGCCGAACGTTTCGCTCCCCACGTTGACGCCTTGATGGCAAAGGGGGTGACCGAGCTGATCCTCGATCCGGGGCTGTCGATCAACTACAAGAGTGACTACGCCGAGTACACCCGTCAGCAGCTTCGTGTGATCCGTCATCTGGATGAGATCCGCAGACTCGGCCACCCGGTGCTGATTCCGGTGCCCCGCAAGCGAGAGCTCGCCAGGGTGCTGGCATACACGACGATGGCCATCGAGTATGGGGCGGACATCATTCGGGTTCACGACGTCGAGCATGCGTGCGACCTCGTGCGTCTCTTCGGCAGGGAGTCATCGTGAAAGCTGTCATCGCCGTGCAAGGCCCCTCCGGTGCGGGCCCCGGGGATCGGCAACAGATGTTCGAGCGATCTCGGCGCTTCCTCGAGCGGGCCGGCGTTGCGGACATGGTGCGCGTCGATGTTCCAGCACGTGGATCCGAGGAAGTCGGCGAAGGGGGAGTGCTCAGAGTCGGGGTCGAACCGATCGTGCCGGCCCTGCAGTCGGGTTCGCTGTTCGGCGACCGTCTCGGGGTGGAAGTCATCGATGCTCAGTCGCTGCAAAAAGCGGAGGCCGAGGTGGTCGTGGAGCTCCTCGACAGAATGGACCCTTCGGCTGTGTCGGTCGTCTTCGTGGCCGCGGGCAGCCTCCCGAGTGCGCTTGCGAAGAAGATCAAGGCCATCGGTGAGATCGTCACGGTCAAGAAGATCAGAGAACAGGATGCCAACGACTGGCTCTTCTCTCAGATCAGGGAACGGGGTTTGAAGGTCCACCCCGAAGCCGTGGCAGCCCTCCTACGCAAATTCGGGTCAGATGTGGCTGCGATGTCCAGGGCTCTGGACCAACTCGACGGTCTCGGTCGCATCAGCGTGGAGGAGGTCAACGAGCGGTTCGCCAATCGACCCGACGAGCCGATTTGGCACTACGCCGATGCCGTCACGGCCGGTGACGTGGGGCAAGCCCTGCGCAGACTCAGCGATTTCATGGTGCACGGTCATCCCCTGCAGTTGCTCGGGTTTCTGGAGAATGACTTGCGTCGCAGGGCAATGGCGGCATCAGCCCCCAACCTGGAGACGCTCGCCGAGTGGCTCGGCCAGTCATCGTCGTCGTATCCGGTCAAGAAGGCATGGCAGGGCCGGTCCAAGATGTCGGACTCTGCCCTGCAGCGAGCACTGGCAGCACTGGCAAGGGCGGACAGGATCCTGAAGACGAGGCCGGTGGAGACCCACCGGCTCACCCTGGAGCGGCTGACGGTCGCCCTCTGCCGCTGGTACGGAGGCCCGCGT
>CBEVHI010000382.1:0-1782 GCA_965549635.1 uncultured bacterium
GCTCGATACCGAGGGCCGACGCCATCGTGTCTTCCAACCTGTGGGCCTCATCGACGATGAGCACGTCGTGTTCCGGGAGGACGACGCCGCCTCCCATGGCCAGGTCGTTCCCGTAGAGGTGGTGGTTGACGATCACGATGTCGGCATCTACCGCAGCATCGAGAGCGGCCATGGCAAAGCAACCCTCGGCCTGAGGGCACTCGTCCCTGCCGGGACACTCCATGCCGGTCACCGACACGCTCTCCCAGAGACCCTCCGGCAGCTGGGCCGGCAAGTCGTCCCGATCCCCGGTGGGATGCACATCCGCCCACTCGGCGAGCAAGCGCAACTCCTCCGGGACTTCGTAGTCGAGTCCCTCGAGGGTGATCTGCTGAGCAACGACGCCTTCGCTCTCGAGGCGTTCGACGAGACGGGACTTGCACAGGTAGTTCTGGCGACCCTTGACGACCGCCCAGCTGAAGGGGATGTCGAGTGTCGCTGCCAGGAAGGGAAGGTCCTTGGTGGCGAGCTGATCCTGGAGGCTCTTGGTGGCGGTGGCGACGATGACCTTCTGGCGGGAGACGATGGCGGGGATCAGATAGCCGAACGATTTGCCGGTGCCAGGGCCCGCCTCGCAGATCAGGTGGGTTCCGTCGTCGATGGCCTCGGCGACCGCACGGGCCATCTCCACCTGGCCGGCGCGCCGGTGACCGCCGGGCTTTTCGGCGATTGCCTGGTCGAGAGCTGCTTCGGCGCGATCGGCGGGAGAGGGCATCGGTGCATCGTAGGGGGTCTATTCGTTCTCGTGACGCTTGAGCGGGATCAACCCGGGTCGGCTCAAGTGATGCGCGCAGCGGGGGGAGCTGCAGGATGTGGACTGCAATTGGCGCGTCGGAGTCC
Source organism: uncultured bacterium (assembly GCA_965549635.1). Classification (GTDB taxonomy): domain Bacteria; phylum Actinomycetota; class Acidimicrobiia; order Spongiisociales; family UBA4744; genus CBEVHI01. The sequence goes on from CBEVHI010000382.1 coordinate 880, forward strand.
CAGTGGAGACGTGAGCAACTCAGCCGCCCGCTCCTTCCTGCCCGACGTTCCTAGAATCACAGCAGACCACGATCCTTTGGAAACCACTTGCCAGCCGATCCGTCACAACCGGCAGTAGCGGTCCTCAACTATCACCGCATCCTTCCATCCGAACTCTGCGTCGGTTTCTACGACGTCTCGGATATCACGTTCATCCAGCAGATGCAGACTCTCGCCGACCGAGTCGTCGACTCCAAGGCAGGATATCTGTCGCTGGACAATGGGATCTCGGTGGTATTGACATTCGACGATGGGACAGAGGACCACTTCTCGGCGGCAGAGCACCTCTCGGAACTGGGGCTGACAGGCACATTCTTCATCGTGTCAGGACTTGCCGACGCCCCCAATCGTCTCAGCTCGGATCAAATAGGGGCCCTGGCAAGACAAGGCCACAGGATTGGATCGCATGCCGTGAACCATCGCAAGCTGGTCGGCTTGGAGCACGCGACACTGTGGACTGAGCTCACTGAATCAAAACAGGTGCTTGAACAGCTCACATCTCGTCCCGTCAACTGGTTTGCGCCACCCGGCGGCTTCTGGTCGGACGCGTTGGTCTCGGCTGCCGCCAGTGCCGGGTACGAGGTTGTTCGAACCATGGACTGGGGATACTCGCGTCATCCGGTTCATGGGCTAACGCCGGTCCTGCCCGTCCTGCCAACCTACGATCTGAGGGGATTCACGAACCTGCTGGAGGGACGCGCCCCAATCTGGAAACACAGGGTCAAGACAGTGGCGAAGAAGATCGTCGGCGAGACCCTGTATGTACATGCCAGAGACGGTCTCGACTCGATCCGTAGGCGCTTAGGTTGAAACCTCGGCGGCCGCGGTCGCAGTCACCCGATTCCTGCCTTGTCAATGCTGACC
>CBEVHI010000383.1:0-1777 GCA_965549635.1 uncultured bacterium
CATGGAGTCATCTGGCGGTCAGAAGACGGAACCACCTGGGAACGCGTCGACCTTCCCAAGACTCCTGACCTTCCCACGATCTCAGACCTCGGAGTTCCCAATGTCTTCGGCGTGGCCTACCACGACGGCACCACGGTCGCGGCAGGACTCGACTGCAACGACACTGAGTCAGCATGCCTTGCCGCGGTGTGGGTCTCCGACGACAACGGTCACACGTGGGAACGGATCCCCCACCAAGAAGCGTTCGGCTCAACGGGCCTCCACCGCATGCTTGCGATCACGGCTACCGACAGCGGGTTTGTCGCCGCCGGAGACGACGTGTGGACGTCTCCTGACGGTCGCACATGGACTCTGGTCGAGGAGCTCCCTGGAAACCGCAACACGATCTGGGACATGACCGCCACCCCCGATCTCATCGTCGGTGTTGGGCAGCGCTGGGAGAACGGCTCGGAGAGTGCCATCTGGACCTCACCCGATGGCACCGACTGGACGAGGGTCTCTGACGAGGACGGCGACTTCGAGGCAGGTCAAGGCAAGGTGTCGTGGCTCAGCGGAGTGACCGCAACCCATAGTGGATTCGTGGCGGTCGGCTTGGCCGGCACAGGGGCGGAAGGTCCTGTGGACTTGGATGCCGTCGCCTGGTGGTCTGCCGACGGGCACACGTGGCGCAGAATCGAACCCGCCCTGTCGAGCACGGGACGATCGGAGCAAGCTGAGGGCGTCGCACAGGTCGACGGATGGGTCCTCGCCGTGGGCAGCCTGCGCTTCGGTCCGCACACGGACGGGCCGGGTTTCGTCTGGGTCTCACAGGATGAAGGGCTCAGCTGGACACAACTCCCCAACACCGACCGCATCTTCGGCTGGTGGACAGGCGGCTACACCGACATTGTTGGGGTTGCAGGGCTAGAAGGGCGAGTCGTAGCCGCAGGTACGGCCCCTCACGTTGGCATCGCCGTCTGGATCGGTGTGTTCGAGTCGTCGTAAGAACCGGCCGCGGAAGCGTTTCCTCATCAGGAAGACGCACCCGGGAGGTATGTCATGAAGAAGATCTGGATTGTGCTGCTGACTGTGGCAATGGTCGGCGCCCTGCTCGCAGTTCCGGGCTCGGCTCTGGCAAAGGGCAAGCCGCCGAAGCCGCCAAGTGGCGCGCTCTACAACGTCACTCTGGATGGTGACCTGGCAACGACTTGTGGGTCCCTCGTCATGAAGGGCACGCTCAACGGTACGACGCTGAACCTGGTAGCCGACGGCGAGAACGGAACTTCAGTCCCGATGTTGGACCTCCAGACCAGCATGACGGGGGAACGGTCCTTTCCCAACAAGAGTGTCACCTTCTCCGGGTGCCACGGAGGGTCACCGTATGCCGGCAGTGACGGCGCCTACGGGGGCACCGTGGTCGATCACCCGGGCCTGTTGATGATCGCAATCGATGGCGACACGATCACGTTCCATGTGTGGCACTTCGACTACTGGTGGGAGGAAACCCCAGTCACACACGGGAAGAAGACGAGGACAGACCTTGACATCATCGAGAACTTCACGATGAGTTCGGGACCGATCACGATGAGCGGCTGTGGAGACAACTGCACCGGCAGCGTCAGCGGGGACTTCGGAATCGGCCACTTCCTGCACGACTACCACACCGGCGACTACATCGGCTACGAGCCAGTCACCGGATCACCGGAGCCACTCGAATTCACCATCACTGTCGCTCCTCAAAGCTAGCTCGCCACGACCACTCACCACTCTCGTCACTGCTGGCGGGACCCAGTACGGC
>CBEVHI010000384.1:0-1775 GCA_965549635.1 uncultured bacterium
ACCCCGACAACCTCACCACCCTCTGCTGGTACCACCACCACATCGTCATCCACGGAATGGGCTACCGCATCGACCCAGACACACCCCCGCAACGCCGACGATTCCTCAAACCGCCCTCCGGACCCGACCCACCCTGACAGTCGCCAGCCGACAGCGCACAGCGCACAGCTCACAGCAAGAACCGACTTCCCATCCCCCAGCACGGAGCCCGACCAGTCAGGGATGATCACCCGCGCCTGTCTCCTCCCCCAACGAACGAAGTGAGCGACATCTCCCCCACGATGCCAAACGCTGACATTGGTCCCCCCAGGCGAGCGGAGCGAGCCCTTGGGGGGAAAGTACCGCAGCGGCGAAGCCGCTGGGGTAGGGGGGCCGGCCTCCACCCGAAGTCGGAGCGGTGCCGAAACATCGAAGCTGCTGCCGTTGATGGAGCTTGGATGCACTCAGAAGGAGCGCGAAGGCGTCACGGCCCCGCGTCGACGGGGGCTGGTCGGGTCTCTCCAAACTCCTCGATCAGCCTTACATATCGGTCGAGACGGGGCAGCACATCGTCGGCGCCGCGGGGAGGGACACCAAGCACGACCCGGGAAATCCCGGCGTCGGCGTACTGCTCGATGACCTCGGGCGCGGGTTTCGGTCCGCTCACGCTCAGCTCGATCGGATCCCTTCCCGCCGCAGCCGCCATCTCCTGGAGGGCTTCGATCTTGGAGAACATGTCGTGCCGGCCGGCGATCGGCATCCATCCGTCGCAGAACTCGACGATGTCCCCAAAGGTCCGGGGACCGGCAGCGCCACCGAGGATGATCGGAGGGTGGGGTTTCTGGACCGGCTTGGGCCACGACCAACTCGGCTCGATGCGAACGTGCTCGCCCTCGAACGAGGCAACCTCCTCGGTCCACAACTGCTTCATCGCCAGCACGTTCTCGCGCAGGATTGCTCTGCGCTCCAGATAGGCGACACCGTGGTTGGCCATCTCTTCCTTGTTCCAGCCGTAGCCGATACCGAACAGCACTCGTCCCCCCGAGATCGCGTCGACGGAGGCAACCTGCTTGGCCAGCCAGATGGGGTCCCGTTGTGCCACGAGTGTGATCCCACTGCCGAGTTTGAGCCTGGTGGTTGCCGTCGCAGCTGCGGTGAGGGCGACGAACTGGTCGAACGTTCTCGCGTAGTACTCGGGAAGCGGGGGCGCATCGGCGCGGCCGCCCCAAGGCGTGCGGCGGCTCACCGGGATGTGGCTGTGTTCTGGGAACCAAAGAGACTCGAAGCCTCGGGCCTCGACTTCCCTTGCCAGCTCGCCCGGCGGGATTGCCTGGTCGGTCGGGAACATGACAATGCCAAATCGCATTTGAGTGAGCCTAGCGACAGGCACTGCGGCGGCAGGCCGCTACCTCGCCGCCCATGGATCCGGAGCCGTGGTCGCCCGAACGGCGACCGAACGCCACTCCATCCGATGTCCGCACCTGCTGCAGGTCATCGCCCCGACTCCGCCGTCCTCAAAGCGGTGCACTCCGAGGTCGCACCACGCCTCGCTGTGTCTCCGTACCCACCGTCGCCTGTGCCGTCCCATGCCGATCTCCTTACTTACATCTCTGTAATTCATCGGCAGTCGACAGGCGTTCTTGCGACCCATTGTCGGCGCGCTCGCGGTGACTAGTCGATGTGCTCGGGAGCTACGGACCCACTCAGTCCAGATCCTCGATCCGCTTGGGGCGATCTCCCTTGAGGAAACGGGATCGTGAACGGTCGGCAAGCAGTTTGCCGCCGGTCTGACAGGT
>CBEVHI010000385.1:0-1774 GCA_965549635.1 uncultured bacterium
CGTGTGCCAAACTGGCGCCACCAGAGAAAGGAGGTGGTCCGACTTGGTAGACAGTTTTGACAGGACTCTGGAGGTGGCCGGTCGCTGAAGCGGCCACGATGTCGCTTCCCTCAGGTGGCGACTCAAAACCGGACCACCGGGACCTGGAGATCCGCATGCTGGTCCTCATGCGGCGCTACGGCGAAGTATCTCCAGGTCTTCTCGCGTCAAGACCCGGTCGAGCATCAGGTGAGAATCGGAATCTCGAATCCGACGACCGCTCCATCCCGGTTGAGCGCGAACACACTGCCCCCATGGTTCTGGGCGATCTCCTTGACGATCGACAGCCCGAGGCCCGACCCGGGAAGCGAACGCGCCTCTGTTGCCCGATAGAACCGATCGAAGACGTGAGCGAGATCCTCGGCAGGTATGCCCGGTCCACGATCGGCGACCTCTACCCGGCCGGACGACAGGGTGATCGAGATCGGCTCGTCGGGCGGGCTCCACTTGTGGGCATTGTCGATGAGGTTCGACACAGCGCGCTGGAGCGAACTCGGCCGTCCCTCGACCTGTCCACCGTCTCCCGACACGTCGATCGTTCGACCGGTCCTTCGTCGTGCCCGCTCTGCTACTTCGTCGACGAGTTCGGTGAGGTTGACGCCGCGAAGCGGTTCGTCGCCGGCCTTCGGGTCCGTGGCGAGTTCGACCATCTCACCGACCAGGCTGCTCAGTTCCCGCATCTCAAAGGACACATCGTCCATTAGCGCTGCCCGGTCGTCCGTGTTCATCTCCTCGGTCTTCGCCAGCAGCTCGATGTTCGTTCGCAGGCTCGTCAGCGGTGTCCGCAACTCGTGCGACGCGTCAGCGACCAGCCTCCGCTGCTGTTCGCGCGACCTCGCCAGCGCCTCGAGCATCGTGTTGAACGAAGCGGCCAGCTGTCCGATTTCGTCGTCACGATCGACCTCGATCCGCGCTTCGAGGTCCTGGGTGTCGGCGACGTGCCCGGCGGTGGCGGTGAGTGCACTCACCGGGGCGAGGCTGCTGCGGGAGATGACCATCCCGAGCGCAGCCGCCAGGCCGATCCCGGCGATGCCGACAAGGCCAAGCATCAGAGCGAGCTTTGCGAGCGTCTGATCCACCTCCGTCAGGGGTCGAGCGTATTGGACTGCCTGGCCCCGTCCGGCCGGACCGGTCACCATCCTGAGATGAACGCCGTCCACGAACGCGTCACGGATGGTGCCTTGCCCCCGTCCGGCGGCGATAGCCACGTCCTGATCATCGACCGGCAACACCAGGTCCTGGCCGGCCGGGACCACAACGGTGCCGTCGGCCAGCACGACCTGCACGAACTGGTCCAGGCGAAGAATGTCCCCTGCAGAACCGGTCAGCAGCAGCGGCCCAACCCGCCGCATCATTCCGCTGGCGCTCTCGAGCCTGGGGGCCAGGGCGATGCGCTCCAGAAGGGAGTCATCGATCACCGAGCGCATCTGCGACCGGGCGAGCAGAAGAGCCGCACCCGAGGCCAGGATCACCGCCAGTGCTACCGCCCCCGTGACCAGCATGGTGAGCCTGGCTCTGAGCTTCATGGCTTCCGAATGACGTATCCGACACCCCGCACGGTGTCGATGAGTCGAGGCTCGCCGCCCTCTTCTGTCTTGCGCCGCAGATAGCCGATGTACACGTCCAACGAGTTGGAGCTGGTACCGAAGTCGAAACCCCAGATCCGCTCGTAGATGACGTCTCTCGAGAGGACGACCCCGGCATTCAGCAGGAGCAGTTCGAGCAGATCGAATTC
>CBEVHI010000386.1:0-1771 GCA_965549635.1 uncultured bacterium
CCGGCGCCGGCGGCTACGTCGGTCGCTTGCTGGTCGAGTCGCTGGCGGCAGACCCAGGAGATCTGAACGCGATCGTCGCCGCAGACATCCGGGCACCGCAACGTCACCTCGACGGCATCACCTCCGTCGAACTCGACGTTCGGGATCGAGCATTGCAGGAGATCCTCGAGATCCACCACGTCGAGGTGGTCGTCCACCTGGCGGCGATCGTCACACCGGGGAGACGTTCGGATCGAGACCTCGAGTACTCCGTCGACGTCGGCGGCACCGAGAACGTGCTCGAGTGCTGTTTCGCCGCGGGTGTGCGCAAGGTGATCGTCTCATCGAGCGGCGCCGCCTACGGGTACCACGCCGACAACCCCGATTGGCTCGACGAGACCGACGCCCTGCGGGGAAACCGGGAGTTCGCCTACTCGGACCACAAACGCCAGGTCGAAGAGATGCTGGCCGTATGGCGGGACCAGCACCCGGAGCTGGAGCAGTTGGTGTTCCGGCCTGGAACGATCCTGGGACACGACACTCGCAATCAGATCACCGACCTGTTCGACCGGCCGATCATCATGGGACTGCGCGGTGCCGCCACCCCGTTCGTGTTCATCTGGGATCACGATGTCGTCCAGTGTCTGCGTCGGGGGATCTTCACCGACGCCACCGGCGTGTTCAACCTCGCCGGCGACGGTGTCGTGACACTGGCCGAGATCGCAGAGCGAATGGGCAAGCGGTTTGTGGCCGTTCCGGTACCGGCGGTCCGCTTCGCGCTGGGGCTTCTGCAACGTCTCGGCCTCACCCAGTACGGTCCCGAACAGGTCGACTTCCTGCGCTACCGGCCGGTCCTGTCCAATCGTCGCCTCAAGGACGAGTTCGGCTACACGCCCGAGAAGACGTCCTCGGAGGCGTTCGACGAGTTCCTGGAGGGTCGCCGTGCGTGACCTGTCCGGAGCGGTCGTGGCGATCACCGGTGCGGCCGGCGGCTTGGGGTCGGCGATGGCGCACCGCTTCGCCTCGGCAGGAGCCAGGCTGGCGCTCCTCGATGTCGACCTGGCCGGTCTGGAACGTCTGGCGGCGAGCCTCTCCGGAGACGTGCTCACGGCGGCGTGCGACCTCACCGACATCGCCCAGGTCGATGCTGCGTTCGAAACCATCGAAGATCGGTTCGGCGGCGTCGACGTGCTGGTCAACAACGCCGGGCTGACCCAGCGCAGTCCTTTCGCCGACACCGATCCCGCCGTGCTGCGCCGCGTGATGGAGGTCAACTACTTCGGCGCCGTGCATGCGACGAAGGCGGCGCTGGACTCGCTCGTCGAACGGAGGGGAGCGATCGTGGTGATCAGCTCGGTTGCCGGGTTCGCCCCGCTGCTGGGCCGGACCGGATATGCGGCGTCGAAGCACGCGCTCCACGGGCTGTTCGAGACGCTGCGGGCCGAGATTCCCGAGATCGACGTGACCATCGTCGCCCCGACCTTCGTCGACACGCCGTTTCGGAACCACACCCTCGACGGCGACGGCTCGATCACCACGCATCCCCAATCACGAGTCGGGTCGATGCTGAAACCCGACGAGGTTGGTGAAGCGGTGCTCGATGCGGTGCAGCGCGGTCGCCGCCTGGTGGTGCTCGGCACCGTCGGCAAGCTGACCCGTCTGTTGATGCGGGTCTCGCCGGCCCTCTACGAGCGGATCATGGCCCGGTCGCTGCGATCCGAGCTGGAGCGGTAGGGGGCCAACAGCCAACAGCCGACAGCCGACAGCCGACAGCCGACAGCCGACAGCCGAC
>CBEVHI010000387.1:0-1761 GCA_965549635.1 uncultured bacterium
TGCGCAGCTTCATCGAATCGACACGGCCCACGGAGCACAGGAGTCGCTGGACGATTTCCTCCCGGCTCATTTCGAGGGAGAACAGGGCGACCGTCCCCCCCTCGAGAGCGACGTTCGTGGCGATGTTGGCCGCAAGGGCGCTGTTGTGAACGACGACGTCGTCGGCGATGAAGTTTTCGAAGTCCGGAACCTGTAGATCGTACGTGCGCCTCCTACCGGCCGGACTGATCTGTACGATCTCGTCCCACACGACATCGCTCTCTGCCAGATCCCTGAGACGGCTACTGCCGATCGCATCGGCCAGTTGTGCCATCAGATTGCGAGAGAGCCGACGTTTGCGAACATGCCAGTTGTGGTTCCGTGGCCGCCCCGTTGCTTCGGAGATCTCTGCCCAGCTTCGATCCCCCTTGTCTTCCAGCACGATGTCCCAAGACTCCATGGGCAGGAGCGAGGCGAACGACTGGCGCTTGCGGGAGGAGGCCATGGATCGCACCCTTGCCAGGTCGGCTTCCTTGGAGAAGATGCCGATCTGTTCGGCGAAACGCTCCACACCATCGGGATCCTGAATGGCGACATCCCAGACACGGCGGCGACTGCCGCGGTATGCCACACTTCTCTCACGCAGCTTCGCAATCACCCCGAATCGGAGGAGGAGGTGCTGCACATCCTGAGCCAGTTGCTCGGAGACGGTTGCGTACTCGATGCGGTAGAAACCCCGGGAAGTCCAAGCCGAACCGTCGGCTGCATAGAGCCTTGACAGGAACAGGGCAACCTGACGCTTCGGCAATCGGAAGACCACATCCGGCACGAACTTCGTCCGAGCGTCGGTTCCCCAAATCCCGAGTTCGGCCAGACGCTCGGTGAAGTGGTTGGGGGGGCTCGCGCCGTTGTTGATGTAGCCGAGGTCCCTCGCCGCCACCTCGACTCTCTTGGCTGTCGCTGCAGCAGGTCTCTTCGACCCGGAGAGCACGAGCGCTGCGGTTCCTCGGCTGACCCCGGCAGCGTCGGCGACGTCTTGCTGGGAGGCTCCTCTCACACGACGGAGCCGGTAGTCCCCCGACCGGGAACTCGTGAGCTCCAGCCCGAGGATCGACGCATGGCGACGCACATCTTCCACAACGCGTTCGTTCGTGTTTGAGAAGCGGGGAGTCGTTCCCCGCAACGTGCCATCACCGAGCAAGTAGCCGAGCAGAGCAACCTCGGCATCGGGGAGTTCATCGACACCGAACACGTCGACGCAGGCCGGAACCGCGATCGCCTCTCCGACACTCAGGTCGTCGATGGCCCGCCAACCTTTGATGGTAAGGAGCGGATGGTTCCCCGTCGCGATGACTCTTCTCCCCAATCGAGTCCGGACCTCGAATGTTTCCCTCACACCGTTGTTCGCCCACGCCGTCGGAGCTGCCGGAACCAGCCCAAATGATCCCGTCTCCAGCGAGAGCACGTGCGACAAGCCGAGCGCATCCCGGTCGGCGAACTCCTCAATGCGGCGTACCGCACCGGTCTTGGAGTCGACGATGCGAGTCCCCTCAGCAAGACACTTCCCCATCGCCGGCCGTGCAGCCACGATGACGAGGTTCGCCGACTGGAGCCCTCCGAGTTTCCTGTCGAGATCTCGAAAGCCGGTCGCCAGACCGGTGAGTTCGGTTCCCCGAGCTTCCATCTCCTCGATGGTCTCGAGGGTGCTGTGCAGCAGTGGGCTCATTGCGACGAGACCATCACCCACCCGACGTTCGGCGACTCCGAACACGGTCTGCTCAG
>CBEVHI010000388.1:0-1751 GCA_965549635.1 uncultured bacterium
GGAGTCGATGTCTGGCTGAACAACCCTCGGCCACCCCTGGAGGCTTCAGGCACATCCGGCATGAAGGCGGCAATGAACGGCGTACTGAATCTGTCCATCCTCGACGGCTGGTGGCTCGAAGGTCACAACGAAGAGAACGGGTGGTCGTTCGGGCTCGAGTGGGGTAACGGAGACCACGACGCCCAGGACAACGAGGACGCCATCGCTCTCTACCGCACGCTGCAAGACGAGGTTGTCCCCAGGTACTACGACCGTGGCGAGGACGGCATCCCGCACGCCTGGGTTGCCATGATGCGAGAGGCCATCCGCTCGACCATCGTGGACTTCTCATCGGACCGGATGGTCAAGGAGTACGCCACCAACGCCTATCTTCCTCTGAGCGGTCGGACCGACGCCGACTGATCAGCCTTCGAGGAATCGCTTGATCCCTCGCACCGCCTGGCGAATCCGGTGCTCGTTCTCGACGAGGGCGAACCGAACGAATCCTTCACCGTGCGGTCCGAAACCCACGCCGGGACTCACCGCAACCTTGGCATCAGCGAGCAGCTTGAACGCGAAGTCCAGGGAACCCTTGTCAGCGAAACCGTCGGGCAGCGGCGCCCAAGCGAACATCGTGCCGAGCGGTGCCGGTATCTCCCATCCGGCCCGGGCCAGTCCGTCGATCAGCGTGTCGCGGCGGGTCTTGTAGACATCACGCACCTCGGCGACGTAGTCGTCGCCTTCGTTGAGCGCAACGATCGACGCAATCTGGATCGGCTGGAAGGTTCCGTAGTCGAGGTAGGACTTGAGTTTCGCCAATGCGGCGATCATCTCCCTGTTGCCGACGGCGAAGCCGACTCTCCACCCGGCCATCGAGTGGCCTTTGGTCATCGTATACAGCTCGACGCCGACGTCTTTGCCGCCGGGGACCTCCAGAAGGCTCGGGGGTACGTAGCCGTCGAAGGAGATGTCTGCGTAGGCGAAGTCGTGGACGAGCATGACGTCGTTGGCTTTCGCGAAGTCGACGAGCTGTTGGAAGAACTCCAGGTTCACACAGGTCGTTGTTGGGTTGTGCGGAAACGACGTGAGGATCACCCTCGGTCTGGGCCAGCTATCCGAGAAGACCTGGGCCAGGCTCGCAAAGAAGTCACTGCCGAGTGCAAGCGGTACGCGACGTACGTCGGCGCCTGCGAGCACCGCGGCGTAGATGTGGATCGGGTAGCTCGGTTCAGGGACGAGGGCCACATCCCCGGGTTGCACCAGCGCCCACATCAAGTGGGCGAGGCCCTCTTTCGCTCCGATGGTGGTGATCACCTCGGTCTCCGGATCGATCTCCACTCCGAACCTTCGCTGGTAGCGGTCGGCAACGGCCTTCCGCAGATTGGGGATTCCTCTTGAAGCCGAGTAGCGGTGATTCCTCGGGTTGCGGGCAGCTTCGACGAGCTTGTCTACGGCGATCGGCGGAGACGGTATGTCCGGGTTTCCGAATCCGAGGTCGATGACGTCCTCTCCTGCGCGGCGGGCGGCACGCTTGGCAGCGTCGACCTCGGCAAATACATAGGGTGGCAGGTTCTCGATGCGCCGGAACTTCACGTATACCTCCGTTGCCGGCAGGCTACCCGAACCGCTCGCGTTTCCCGGCTCCTAGTGTCCCGAGTCACAAGTCATGTACTCACCGGCCATCGACGCCCCTCGCGGCGTCCTCGTCCTTGACGCACCTCCAGGTGCGCGTCTCCTCCCCCAGCGAGGCCCCAGAGCCGAGCGTTGGGGGA
>CBEVHI010000389.1:0-1724 GCA_965549635.1 uncultured bacterium
GGTCTGGTCTCGTACCGCAAGGAGGGACGGATCGTGTACTACCGCCTCGCCGACACCCACATCCGCATGCTGCTCGACGTCGCTGCAGAGCACTATCAGCACACCCGTTCGTCATGAGCACAGAGCACAAGCACGCCTCGGTCACAGCCGGCGCCCGGCATGTCGGACGCCTATGGGTCACGTTTGGGCTGGTCGCCACCTTCATGGTCGTGGAGGCGGTCACGGCACTCGTGTCGGGGTCGTTGGCGCTGTTGTCGGATGCGGGCCACATGGCCACCGACGCCCTCGGTATCGGCATGTCACTGGCAGCGATCGTCGCTGCCGCCCGTGTACGCCGTTCCGGCAAGCTGACCTATGGGGTGTACCGCCTCGAGATCCTCGCGGCGCTCGCCAACTCGGTGCTGCTCCTCGGTGTCGGGGCCTATGTGCTCATGGAAGCGGCCAAGCGACTCCAAGACCCGACCGAAGTGATGAGCGGACCGATGCTTGTGGTAGCCATCCTGGGCCTCATCGTGAACATCGTCTCGTGGCTCCTGCTTCGGGAAGGAGCAAAGGAAAGCCTCAATCTGGAAGGCGCCTTCCTGGAAGTCATGGCAGACGCGATCGGGTCGGTCGGTGTCATCATCGCCGCGCTCATTCTGCGTTTCACCGGGTGGCCGTATGTGGATCCGCTGTTTGGTGCAGCCATCGGCCTGTTCATCATCCCCCGGGCCTGGCGTCTCGGACGCAAGGCGATCCGCGTGCTCATCGAAGCCGCCCCGACCGACATCTGTGTCAACGACATGCGCGACGGTCTCGGCGCCATCCCTGGCGTCGAAGATGTCCACGACCTGCACGTGTGGACACTCACCTCGGACATGAATGTCGCATCGGCGCACCTCATGATCGATGAGACGACCGACCCGCATCCGATCCTCGACCAGGCACGAGACCTCCTCAAAGAGACCTACGGCATCAGCCATGCCACCCTCCAGGTGGAACCCGACACCCACAAAGGATGTGCCGACGTCTCCTGCTGACCGCGAATGGCGTAGGAAGAGTCGAAAGGTCAGGTACCCCAGGCACTTTGCGAATCTTGTCCTCCTTGTGTCGTGTGTTACTCTCGCGTCATGCGCGTTTCAAAGAAACTTGATACAACATCTTTCGAACAACAAGCGGCCTTGTTCGGTGCTCTCTCCGATCCGATCCGCCTCTCGATCCTGGACATCTTGTCTGGTAGGCCTCAGTGCGCATGCGACATCGGAGACGTCGTCGAAATCGCTCCCAACCTTCTCTCCTACCACTTGAAGGTGCTCAAGGATGCCGGGCTCATCACCGGCGAGAAGCGGGGCCGGTGGATCGACTACTCGGTGGCCCCCCACGCATGGAGAAAGGTACGCATGGCACTGCCGACCGGCTACCGCAAGAACATGACGACGAAGCGAGGCCGGCCATGAGCACCGACCTCTCTATCGAACGACGTGTCGGCCCGGCCCGACTGTGGGGAAGGGCCGGGATCGCCGCGATCGTCTGGATCGTCCTCTACCAACTCAACCAGCCGTTCTGGGACTGGGCGGTCTTCACCGCCGCCCGGCTGGACCCGACAAGCAAACTCGGCCAGGCCGTCCACTTCTTCGCCTACGACACGACCAAGATCCTCCTGCTGCTGTCCGGGATCATCTTCCTCGTAGCGATCCTTCGCAGCTTCACGACCCTGGAGCGCACCAGGGCGATCCTCGGGGGGC
>CBEVHI010000390.1:0-1702 GCA_965549635.1 uncultured bacterium
TGATAGGGGAGACCGTCGGCCAGCCGGACCCATCCGTTCGACATCCAGTCATTGGTGTAGCGAATCTTCAGCGAGCCGCCCTCGTCGACGATGTTGAACAACGCAAGGAACTCATTCCCGAACTGATAGGGCCGAAACCTCAACGCGACGTAGTAGGCGTTGGGCCGCTCGATGATCAGAGTATTGAGCCTCTCAGCCGAAACGGCACCACCATATCGCTCGATACCGGCCCTCAAATCTGCGCCGGACCAGCCATCGAGTCCCGGATTTCCGCCAACGTACCTGCCGTCGGCGGTGAACAAGCTCTGGGCGAGTTCTCCGTCGGCGATGTTTCTGGCGGTCAGCCAGTCGTCGATCAGTGCGTTGATCTCCTGTTCGGTCTGGGCGTCAACCGTGGACTCGGCTGCCTGACCGCCGAACACCAACCATCCGACAACCACACCGACTACCAACGCAGCGACAAGCCCCGGAATCCACAGCAGCGGAGACCTCCGGCCCGGTGTGTCGACTTCGGTCCTGCCTGTGAGAGTTTCGTTGGACACGACCAGAACTCTCCTAGAGATTGCCAACGACGTTGCCGAGCACCTGTAACATCTGGTCGTGGGGGCTGAACTCGACCATCCTGACTGCTTCCTCAACCAGAATGGTGTGTCCGGATGGCCAGTAGTAGAGCTCTCCGGCGCCCACGGTTTCCTGGGTGCCGTCCTGGTAGGTCACAAGAATCCTGCCCTCGATGACGAACCCCCAGTGGGGACACTGGCAGTAGTTGTGCTCGAGGCCCACGAGGAGGGGGGTGAAGTCGAGGCCGGCCGGGTACTCCATGTACGCGCTAGTCATCCCACCCCAGTCCTGTCCTCGGACCATTTCCCCGAGGGCATCATGGGCGATCGGAATCTCCTTGACGTTGCTCTTCATGCTCGCTGTCTCCTTCTGGCTCCTACAGCCGTCGTGGCGTCCTGGGTCGAACAGGGTAAGATAGAGTTCTAGCACATTAGAACTATCAGTGCAATGGGTCCTATGGAGATCTCTGAATACATTCGAGTCGATCGGGACTCGCCGATGCCGCTCGAGGTGCAACTGACTGAGCAGCTGAAGTGGCTGATCGTACGCGGCCAGATCAAGACCGGTGAGCGGCTTCCGCCGGTCCGTCATCTCGCCGATGACCTGGGTATCAACATGCACACCGTCCGCGCCGCCTACGGGAGGCTGGTGGCGGCAGGCTTGGTCGAGAGCCGGCCCGGTGTGGGAACCACCGTTTTGGAATACGAAGTCGAGCGAGTCCTGGCCAGCGTCGCCGACATCCCCAGCTTCACCATCGGGGTCGTCGTCCCCTCCCTCGAAGAGTTCTACACGCCCATGCTCGACGCCATCGAGGACGCCCTCCAGGACCAACCCACCATGTTGGTGGTGTGCAACACCCGAGAAAACACCGCCAAGGCCGCCTGGTTCGTAGACCAGCTCATCGCCAGGGGAACCGACGGAATCATCCTCATCGCCCAGGACCTGCACGACCCCTCAGGCGCACCGATTCCCCGAATCCCCGGGCTCCCGCCCATCGTGGTTGTCGATTGGCACCCAGCACCCGACCCCGTTGTCCTCTTCGACATGGAACAAGCTGGATACCAGGCCGCCGCTCATCTCATCGAACACGGCCATGAACGCATCGGGATCATCACCCCACCCGTGCTCGCCAACGTCGCCC
>CBEVHI010000391.1:0-1696 GCA_965549635.1 uncultured bacterium
AGTCACTTCTCGTTCCATACCCGGACCGTATCACCCGGGTGTGACAGAAAACGACTGGTAGCGATATACAACGAAAGAAAAGGAGGTTGAGCGGCTGCTTCGTCGAAGGCGGCCGTCGCGACGCTTCCTTCGATCTGGCCGAGTAGCTCCCCTCAGAGAGACAGGACCAGGAACCCGACGTAGGCAGCCAGGAGCAACGCGCCTTCCCGGCGTCCCAACCGGTTGCCGGTCGCGGTGAAGATCCCGGCGAGCAGTGAGATCACGAGCATGAAGACGATCGGGATGCGAAAGTCGGTCCCGAAGGCACTCCCGCCGGCGAGCGCGGCCGCCCCGGCCACTCCCAGCGAATTGAACAGGTTCGAGCCGAGGACGTTGCCGATTACCAGAGCGTTCTCGCGGCGTCTCGCCGCGGCTATGCCGGTTGCAAGCTCCGGGAGACTGGTGCCGATCGCCACCAGCGAGAGGCCGATGAAACCCTCACTGAGGCCGAGTTCCATCGCCACGGTACGGGCACCACGCACGAGCAGGTCGGCTCCGACCAGCGTCGCGGCGAGGGAGATCAGCCCTACGAGCAGTTCGATCGCCACTCCTTGACCCGGCGGAGCGAGCTCGTTCACGTCGAGCTTGACGATCCCTTCGGAGATGTCCTGGTGCGACCATCTGACCAGGAGCACCGCTGCAACGACGATTCCGACGAGCAGAACTGCTGCCTCGAGGGCAGAGATCCCTCTGTCCCACGCGAAGATGCTGAAGGCCAGCACCCCTGCGGCCATCAGGACACCCTCCCGTTTGATCGTGTGGAGGTGACCGGCAACCGGCAGGAACAACACGGAGACGCCGAGCACGAGACTCAGGTTGGCGACGTTGGAACCGACGATGTTGCCGATCGCCAGGTCCGGTTCGCCCCTCGCTGCCGCGAGCGTGCTGACCAGCAGCTCGGGAGCCGAGGTGCCCATCCCGATGACCAGCGCGCCGATGAGCACCGCGGACATGCCCCAGATGCGGGCCAATCGGGCCGCAGAGAGCACGAGACGATCCGCCGAGACGGTGAGCAGTGCCAGCCCGAGGGCCACGAGGATGAGCGCGCCGATCACTGCTCGTTGCGCCAGTCGAGCCAGTCCCTCACAGGGGAGAGGTCGAATCGGGGACCGTCGAAGCCGAGCGTGATCTGGTCGGCGCCGGCGGCTACGAGGTCATCCGCGAGGTCGACGCGCGAAGCGCTTACCCCGACCGAGCGCTCGATCGAAGATGGTTCTCTGCCGACCTTGTGACACCACGAGTCGAGGACCTCGTTCTTGTGGGCGTAGAGGCCGGGCTTGGAGGTGCTGTAGAAGCCGTGCCAGATGTCGGCATGCTGAGCAGTGATCCGGAGGGTCACCTTCTCCCCGCCTCCGCCGACCAGGATCGGAATGCTGCGCCTTGGAGCCGGGTTCAGCTTGCCCAGCCGCTCCTTGACAATGGGAAGGTCGCGATCCAGATTCCTGAGCCTTCCCGGTGCGGTTCCGAACTCGTAGCCGTACTCGTCGTAGTCCTTCTGAAACCAACCGGATCCGATGCCGAGGATGAGGCGTCCGCCCGAGATGTGATCGACGGTGCGCGCCATGTCGGCGAGGAGATTCGGGTTGCGGTACGAGTTACAGGTGACGAGACACCCGATTTCGACGTTCTCGGTGATCTCTGCCCATGACCCCAGCAT
>CBEVHI010000392.1:0-1693 GCA_965549635.1 uncultured bacterium
AAGCTGAGCTCGCCGGGCCCTCTCCTCTTCGTTCAGGACCGAGTCGGGAAGGATGGCAAGGCATTTCGCTTCGCGAAGTTCCGTTCGATGCGAAACGGTGCTCACACCGAGCTCGCCGATCTCCAGCACCTCAACGACGTTGCCGGGCCCGTGTTCAAGATGCGAGAAGACCCGCGCATCACCCCGGTTGGTCGATTCATGCGCAAGTACAGCATCGACGAGTTGCCCCAACTGTTCCACGTCCTCGCCGGCAAGATGAGTCTCGTCGGACCGCGTCCCCCGATCCCCGCCGAGGTGGCCACCTACGACGAGTGGCAGCGACAGCGCCTGATGGCGAAACCGGGCATCACATGCATTTGGCAGGTCAGCGGCCGCTCCGACCTCGACTTCGAAACGTGGGTAGAAATGGACGTGGAGTACATCCGCACGTGGAAGCCAAGGCTCGACTTCTTGATCCTCTTGAAGACGCTGCCCGCAGTCATCTCTGGCAAAGGTGCGTACTGATTCCGCCCAGGGTGTCTCTCAAGACCCCCGCGTGGCCTGCCGATTGATGACTGAGGGTGGGAAGACGGGACTCCCGGCGGAGTCACCCAGCGTCTATTGTGAGCCACCACCCCGAGTGACCATCCGCCATCCGAACGGAGGAGGTTTGATGAACCAGGAGATCGATTCGAACCGACCGAAAGCTCGAGGGCGTTCATGAAGATTCTCGTCACCGGACACAACGGCTACATCGGTGCCGTGCTCGTGCCACTCCTCCATGAGGCTGGTCATGAAGTCGTCGGGCTGGATACCTACTGGTTCTCAGAGTGCCACCACGGGCCCGCGCCGGCGGATCCACCGGCACTGCACATGGACCTGCGAGACGTCACATCAGAGGACCTCAAAGGTTTCGATGCCGTCATGCATCTGGCGGCTCTTTCGAACGATCCGCTGGGGGATCTCAATCCTGAGTACACGTTCGACATCAACCTTCACGCGTCTGTGCGGCTTGCCAAGGCCGCCAAATCAGCAAGAGTTCCCCGATTCATCTTCTCCTCCTCCTGCTCGCTGTATGGGGCTCCTGGCACCGACGAGCTCGTAGACGAGACCGCAGCATTCGGGCCAATCACGCCATACGGGTTGTCGAAGATCAAAGTCGAGCAGGAAGTTGCCGCTCTCGCCGACGATGACTTCAGCCCCACGTACCTTCGTAACACCACGGCCTACGGCTGGTCACCTCAGCTACGAGGCGACATCGTCGTGAACAACCTCGTCGCGTACGCCTTCACGACCAGCGAAGTGTTGATCAAGAGCGATGGGACCCCATGGAGGCCACTCGTCCACGTCGGAGACATCGCCAGGGCATTCCTCGCCACCGCGGAGGCGCCGAGAGAAGTGGTCCACAATCAGGCTTTCAACGTCGGACGAACTGACGAGAACTACCAGATCTCGACCGTCGCCGAGCTGGTGACACAGGTCGTGCCCGACAGCCACGTCGTGTACGCGCCAGGTGGCGAACCGGACTCCCGCAGCTACCGGGTCGATTTCTCCAAGCTTGCCAGCGCGCTGCCCGACGCTCAGCCGCAACGGACAGTCCTCCAGGGGATCGAAGAACTCTACGAGGCCTATAGAAGGTACGGGCTCACTCTGGATGAGTTCGAGAGCCGGTTCCTCCGAATTCGCCATCTCAGACGACTCCTCGCCGACAGGC
>CBEVHI010000393.1:0-1691 GCA_965549635.1 uncultured bacterium
GCGATGAACGTGTCGAGCTGTGTCTTGTTCTCGGCAGACAGGCCTGGTCCCTCGATGAATCCGACGGCGGACGTATCCGGGTTCGTGATGTCGTTCCAGTCTGGAGCGTTCCACTGCCAGTCAGCAACGAAGGTTCCGTCCTGCACCGACTTGGCGACCTCCAGGTAGGCGGGTCCCCAGTTGAAGTAGGGAACGCCCAGACAGATGTCGGGCTTCTCCTCGCAGGCTCCTTCGAAGTCGTAGGGAACGGCCCACACCGCCTCGCCGGAGTCGGCGCGCTGTCCGGCAACGACGAGAGCTTCCGAGGTGTCGATTCCGGAGATGACGACGTCGGCGCCACCATCGAAGAAGTTGTTGGCGACGACGGTTGGGTCGGCGGTTACGCCGGGGATGTTGAACCAGAAACCAATCCAGGAGACCTCATACTTGAGATCCGAAGCCGACTTGCCCCGGTAGTTCTCCCAGCAGTACTTGGCTCCCAGATATGCCGAGTCGGTGAGCCGGCGGGTCTCGTCGTTCGCGAGTGGCCCGAGATACGAAATCGATCCCGTCTGGCTGGTGAGCGCGGCCGCACATCCGGCCATCATCTTGCCGTAGATCATCCGTCCCATGACATTGCCGAGATTGTCGATTCCGGCGAACGCCTTGCCGTCAGCCCATGCGCTGTCCCCGGACGTCCAGATCATCGGGACATCGGGATGCGCCTTGGCGGCGGCTTCGATGCCGTCCTTCATGTCGTCCGATGTCGCGAAAACCAGTTTCGCTCCCTGGTCGACCATGTCGTCGACGACTTGCTCGACCGTTGTCCCCGGCCGGTCGGCCGGGTTGACCTTGTCGATGGTGATCATTGTGGCGCCGAGCTTCTCCTCGACGTACTTGCCGCCTTCGAAGTTCGCCTGGCTCCATCCTCGGTCGTTCTGCGGTCCGACCAGGATCATCCCGAAGACCAGCGGTTCTGCCGGGGCAGCCGTCGTAGCCGTGGCGGCCGTGGTAGCCGGGGCAGCGGTTGTGGTGGTGGTCGTGCCACTCGAACACGCCGCCAGAACAAGTGCGAATACGACTGCCACCAGCAGCAGTGGCGACAGGCTCTTCTTCGATCTCATAGGTTCCTCCGTCCCATGGTGTCGACCCGGGGAAGGGCCGCGACACCATGCTAGTTGTCGTCAGGGGCGCCCTCCGCGCCAGGCGTGGTCATGTGCCGTTCAGTAGACGCTCCGGCATCCGGACCAGGACCGCGGATCCCGATGCGGTCTTCGTGTCGCCTGCGAAGAAGTCGGTAGCGACGACCACTTTGCGTTCCTTCACCTCGACTCTGTGTCCGACGAGTCGTACCGGTCCCATCGGTGTGGGCTCGAGGTAGTCGACTTCGAGGTGTGCCGTCACGAAGCGGGGGGCTTGTCCGCTTCCCAACTCTCTGCCGTCTCGCTGCATGGCAAAGATTGCCGCTGATCCGGTCGAGTGACAGTCGATGAGACTGGCGATCAGTCCCCCGTACACATAGCCCGGGATGGCGGTGTGGTAGGCCTCGGGGGTGAACTCTGTGACGGTGCCGTCCCCGGCGGGAAACGTCTTGATCTGGTGGCCGACCTCGTTCAGTGAGCCACACCCGTAGCAGTGGGCGACGTCGTCGGGATAGGTGTCTTGGATCGCGATGCTCATGACCGAGGAAGCTACCAGCTACCAGCTACCAG
>CBEVHI010000394.1:0-1685 GCA_965549635.1 uncultured bacterium
CCAATGACTGGATGTCGAACGGATGGGTCCGGCTGGCCGACGGTCTCCCCTATCAACCAATCTCCTTGGGTGACACCGGCCTTGACGGCGGGTAGGCGACTCGTTCAGGTCAGGGAAGGCCGCATCGATCTCCGCCCACGCAAAACCCCCAGGCTCTTGGCCTGGGGGTTCGTGGTAGCGGGGGGAGGATTTGAACCTTCCACCTTCGGGTGGGCTGACAGCTGTGGTGGAGCGCCTGGCGTGATCCTGAGGGGGCGAGTGTGGAGGCACATCGCCGACAGATCCAGCCCATGTGGGTACATTGGACCGTCGGAAGGCCGAGTGGCACGAGGAGGGCCCGGGTGAAGGTGTTGAGAGTGGGTTTCGTCGGGACGCGTACGGCCAGCGTCAAGGCAACGACGTCGTTTTTTCGCGACGTTCTCGACCTGCAGGTCCTGCGGGATGACTCCGCCTGGTCGATCCTGCAGTTGCCGACCGGACGTCACGAGTTCCTCGAGGTCTACGGGGAGACATTCGACGATGAACGTCTCGCTCCGAGCGGCACCGGGTTGTTCGTCGGGTTCGTCGTCGACGACCTCGAAGGCGCGCACGAGGAAGTTCTCCAGGCCGGAGCCGAGGCCAGCGACATCCTCTGGGCGGCGGAGGTCTTCGGTGAGCCAAGCACGGAAGGCTTCGGTTGGTTCTTCGTCAAAGCGCCCGACGGCAACACCTACGTGATACAACAGGTGCCCGGCTAGGACGCTGCTGCCCGCTGGTCGATCCCGGGACACATCGCTACGGGGCCCCTTCGACCCTCCGGAGTTGTCCGAGCAGCTTCTCGAGGTGGTCGGCGCCCAGGTGGGACCACACCCAGTAGGTGCAGTCGAAACCGGGGATGGTGACGAAGGCCTCGGTGCCGTAGCTGTACGGCCCGGTCAACGTGCGGGCCGCGCCGCCGTCGTTCCAGGTGAAGGTCACCGGCAGGTCCGGGCGGGTCCCGGCGGGGAAGGTGCCCAACCCGATCACGCCCCGGCCGCAGTCGTCGCACGGTTCACCGGAGCCGGCGTGGCCGGGACCGGACGGCAGGTCCCAGGCGAGCAGCATCTCACCTTCGTTGGCGGCCCGGCGGATCTTCGCCCCGTCGGCGTCACCCAGGTCGGCGAAGTACAGCATCGGACATGACGTCGGTCCCCCCAACTCGCCCGCCCACTCCAGGTAGACGACGTCGGGCACATCGTCGAGGGCCAGCGGAGGCCGGTTCCACGGCGGATCGCCCAGGTCGCGAACCTCCGGTGGTGGGACCTCTGACAGCCACAACGTTGGTTGTCCCCGCAAGCCGTCGACGAAGCGGAGCTGGGCGATCAGCGACTCCAGGTGGGCGGAGCCGAGGAACGACCACACCTGGTAGAGGCATCCCTCGCCGGTGATGAGCAGTTCGCCCAGCAACGGGGCACCCGAACCTGTGGCGCTACCGCCTTCGAACCCGTAGGCGAGCTTCGACCCGTCGTCGTAGAAGAACCGGTCGGAGAAGATGTCGGTTTCGTTCCCGACTGCCCGCAGGCCCGTCCCGGCGATCCCGTAGGCGCCACGCCCGCAGTCGATGCAGTACTCACCGGTGGCGAACCGTCCAGGACCCGACGGGAGATCCCAGGCGACCGCCCAGCCGTCGGAGAAGTTGGCCGACCGGACGGCGGCACCGTCGGCGA
>CBEVHI010000395.1:0-1678 GCA_965549635.1 uncultured bacterium
CCCACCTCATCGAGCACGAGGTGGCGTGCGTAGCGGACCTGCTGGTCGAGCGCGAACGTCCGGGGGATCTCCCATGGTTTGCCGGCCATGCGCCATCCGTCAGACCCTTCCGCGAGCGATCGAACCGACGAGTAGCCCATCTGCTGCAGGGCGTATGCGGCCAGCGCCGAACGCTGGCCGGCGTTGCAGTAGAGGACGAACTCGGTGTCCCTGCCGGCATGCTCGGCGATCGTGCTCTCCAGCAGGCCCCGGGAGATGTGGAGAGCACCGGGGATTGCCCCGTCGGCGTACTCGGAGTCCTCGCGAATGTCGATCAGCAGCGGGGCATCGTCCCCGAGCGCTGCCAGGTCCGCGACCGAGATCTCATTGATACGCCCACGGGTCCGGTCGGCAAACTCCTGATAGCTGAACATGGATGGGAGCGTAGCCCGTCGCCGAGGATGCGAGAGGCCTCCTCTTCCGTTCTCACGACGGGGCCTAGCCGCGAGAATCGTCGGGATGCAGGAGTGCTTGGAGTACCTCGTGGTGCTCGGCCCGCAGGGCCGGTGACAGGCGCCGTGTCTGGGCCGGACCCAGCGGCGGGATGGTGGCTCGCACATGGACCCGGTCAGGCTGCAGCGAGACGAGACCTTCTGCGGCGAGCTGGGGGAGGCGCAGGGGTCTGGGGAGGGAGCGCTCGGCGCGGGCCGCAGCTACGAGACGCAGCAGGTCGACCACGGCGGTCGGTCCGAGCAGCGCCGTCCAGAAGCGGCGGACGTAGGCGGCGTCGGGGGGAACCCCGAACGCTCCGTCATCCCAGATCGACGGCGTGATCACAGGGCGAACGGCCACACTCGGTCGGGTTGCGGTGCCCGGGCTCGGCACGGCGTGAGTCGCGACGGGAGGACGAGCATCGCGTTGATTCCCGGGCACCACAACCTTCACGGCGCCAGTCATACCAACAAATGCTAACCAACGTCAAGTACTCTCAACGAGAGCGCGAAAGGTTACCCTCCGCCCTCCGAGGGTGGCGCACCGACGAACAGGGTGATCGGGTCGCCGTAGGTGACGACGAACCCGGGTCCAGGGCTGGTGGTGATCACCACTCCATACAGCGCCGGTTCGGCGGTGACTACCGACACGGTCGTGAAGTTGAGCTCCACGCCGGTCTCCTGCTTCAGTTGATCGAGGGCGATCACGACATCGGCCACGGTCAGCCCGCTGAAGTCGGGCAACGGTGCGGTCGGCGGAAGGCCGGTCGAGACCGACAAGGTGACCTCATCGCCCTGAGACACGTCGAAGGTTTGCCCGTTCTCGTCGGTCCAGGATGCGCCGGGTGGAGGCGTTTGGGCGACGACCGTTCCGACCGGCTCGAGTGAGTTGACTTCGACGAGCACCGGCTGCAGGTGGGCGCCGTAGACCACGTCCCTGGCGGTGATGATTCCTGCGGCTTGCTCTTGCGACAGCGGTGCACCGTCCGGCCCTGTGGCGTCGGCGAGCATCCCCACCACATTCGGCACGGTCGCCGGCGGGACCTTGTAGTACTGGTCGACACCCGGCGGGTCGTCAGGGAACGCCCCGTCGGGAACTCCGGCGAGCGCGTCGGTCATGAACTCGGCCCAGATCGGGGCAGGGATCGATCCGCCGAACACCCGGGAGTAGAACTGGTCTTTGATCGTCAGGTTGCGCATCGGGTACT
>CBEVHI010000396.1:0-1678 GCA_965549635.1 uncultured bacterium
CTACTGCTTAGGAGGCAGTTGCTCTATCCCCTGAGCTACGCGGGCGGGGACATGGAGAAAAGGGTAGAGAAAAGGTGGCGGTGGTGTGGCATCGGTGGCGGAAGGTAGCCATCCCGACTTCGCTGCATTGCAGAGGCTTCGGTCGCTAGGACCGCAAGGGCATCCAAGATGTGTTCCAGATCCGATGCGATCGCTTCGACGCTCTCAGAAGTGATCGACCGTGGTTGTTCCCAGCTCTTGATCCGCGTCACCACCTTCACGTTGCTAGTTCCCTCAGTTGCATCGGCGAAGAACCACTGCTGATCGAGCGTCACCCCTGTCTCGCAGTGGAATTCAATTGCGAGATACTGGCCAGGCCAGACTGCGCGGGCTCTCGCGATCCCCCGTACCGGTTCTGGTGTGACCGTGACTGTGATTTCCAGTTGGTCGCCTTCCTTGAGTTTGCTGTGTTCCTTGTCCGGTGTGGATCGTTGCCACGTTCCCGGGGCGTGGCAGTGAATGAGTGTGTCGAAGACGTGTTGGCGGCATGCTTTGATCCGTCGGGTGCGTTCGATGGTGATGGAGGACTGCACTTCTGGCTCTCTCGAAATGTATTCTTGTGATGCATCGGTTCATGGGTGCGCTCATGAGCAGTTCGATACTCATTGCAAAAAACCGAAGTACTTACCGCAGCGGGATCTTGGGGAGGAGACGGAGGGACTGGCGATCGAGTACCTGGCCCGACAGTGGCCTCTTGTGGGGCGTGATCATGAGATTGGTTCTCTGCGTCGTCTGCTTAGGAGATCGCTTCCGCTTGGTGTCTTGTTGACCGGTGAGGCGGGAGTGGGCAAGTCTCGTCTTCTCGCCGAGTTTGCTGATTTGGCGGCGGCTGAGGGTCGTGCTGTTGAGTGGGTGTCGGGGGCGGCTTCGGGTTCGGCGGTGCCGATGGGTGCGATGGGTCAATTGGTTCGGGATCCGCCGGTGGATGAGATGGATCCGGGCCGGTTCATGATCGCTTGTCGTGAGCAGCTTGTGGAGCGCTATCGGGGCCGACAGCTATTTGTTGCTGTTGACGATGTCCCTGCGATGGATCCTGAGTCGGTTGCGTTCCTGGCGCAGCTGGCTGTGATGGGGTGTGCGTTTGTGGCCTTCACCGCCCGAACCGAGGACCCCCTCCCAGGACTACTGGCTTCTCTTAGCAAGGATCGCGTTGTCGAAGAGGTACTCGTTGTGCCGCTCTCCAAGGCAGCAATGGAGCGGCTGATTCGCGAAGTGCTTTCTGGTGACGTCGGCGCGTCCGTTGTTGGGCCTCTGGTGCAGCTGGCTGACGGAAATCCCCTCTTTCTGCGAGAACTGATCGCGGAGGGCATTGAGTCGGGCCTCCTGCACTCGATTGCGAATCGCTGGCAATTGGATCAGATGCCGGGAGTCTCCCCGGATCTTCGTCGCCTTGTGGCGGACCGGCTCGGGCGGCTCTCCATCGAAGAGCGCACTGGGTTGCAGGCTCTGGCAATCGCGGCACCGGCCGACTTCGCGCTTGCCGTCGAGCTTTGCGACTCGTCGGTGCTACAGGCGTTGGAGCGTCGCGGTGTTCTCCGGATATCCGTTGACGGGCGACGGCGGTTGGTGGAGTTTCAACATCCGGTGTATGCCGAGGCAGTTCTCGCAGAGATGCCCACAACTAGAAGGATAGAGATCG
>CBEVHI010000397.1:0-1672 GCA_965549635.1 uncultured bacterium
CCCATGGGGCGTCCGCAACGAGGCGGCTCCTACCGCTGATCTGACAGTGCGGCCCGGGCGGCCCCGTATCCGCACATGCCATGTACGCCGCCTCCGGGCGGTGTGGCCGAGGAGCACAGGTAGAGCCCGTCGCCGATTCGATACGGGTGCTCCGGGGCGAACTGGAGGAGGCGACGCGCAGAGAAGGCTCCTCCAGCAATGTCCCCGCCCACGTAGTTGGGGTTGTGCCGCTCATAGGCGGCAGGGTTCATGGTGTGCTTGGCGACGATCAGGTCGCGGAAGCCCGGCGCGAACCGTTCGATCTGGGATTCGATCGCTGCGGTCATGTCCCGATCCGAGCCTGACGGGACATGGCAGTAGCCCCAAGCGGTGTGCTTCCCGTCGGGTGCGCGTGTGGCGTCGAACAGCGACTGCTGTGCCACGAACACGAACGGTCGGTCCGGGTGTCCGCCCTTGTGCACCTCGAGTTCGGCCGCGGCGATCTCTTCATAGGTTCCGCCGACATGGACGGTGCCTGCGCTGCCGCTCGACTCGTCCGCCCAGGGGATGGGCCCATCGAGCGCCCAGTCGACCTTGAAGACTCCAGGGCCTGACGCCCAGCGCTCGAATCGTCGGCGAGCAGAGGGTTCCAGCCGGAGGCCGGAGACTCGGAGAACGGCGTCCGGCATCAGGTCGAGGATGATGATCGGCGCGGCCGGTAGTTCTTCCAGGGATGCAACCATCCTTCCCACCTCACAAGATCCTCCACCGTCGAGTACGACAGCGAGGAGCTGCTCGCTCAGCCGCTGCGATCCGCCGCGGACCAGCGGCCAGCCGTAGGCGTGCGCCGCCGTCGCGAAGGTCATCGCCACCGCACCGGTCAGCCATGTGGTGAAAGGGGCGATCGCGTGGGCGGAGAGACCGGCGAACAGGGCCCGCGACGTATCGGTGGTGAACCGCCGAACCATGGCCGAGGCGGGCAGGAGTCCGGGCAGTCCGAACCGTGCCAGGGTGAAGGGATGCGAAGGACGGAGGGACATCGGCCCCAGGATCTCGGACATCAGGTCGTCTGCTCGTTCGACGATGGCACCGATCAAATGCTGGTAGCTACTGCCGTCAGGCCCCATCACCGCAACCGTCTCTGGCAGGCTTCGATGCAGCACTGCCGCCCGTCCGCTGTCGAGCGGATGGGATACGGGGATGTCTGGTTGGATCCAGTTGCCGATACCGAGCGACGAGAAGAACGGGGAAGCTGCGCCGAGTGGGTGGATTGCCGAACAGACATCGTGGAAAAACCCGGGCAGGGTCAGCTCATCGGTACGGGTGCCGCCCCCGATCGTGTCGGCACCTTCGACCACCAGGACACGCCGTCCAGAGAGGGTGAGCTCGGCGGCAGCGGCCAGGCCGTTGGGACCCGCGCCTACGACGACCGCATCGAAATCGGCCATGGAGCCATTGTCGCGGCGCTGCGTTGCTAGTGCTTTGGCGGGGGTTGGGTGTCAGCCGGCCACGGTGGGATCGACGGTGAACACCCCGTCGACCAGATCACCGAAGAAGGTGACCGTGCTGTCGGTCCAGGTCACACCCTGAGCGTTGCTGAGGGGGACGTCCACCATCTCCTCGTACCCGCTCACAAGCACGGAAGTGCCTCCACACTGGGGCGGGTAGGACTCGGCGAGGGCTTCGCACAGCC
>CBEVHI010000398.1:0-1663 GCA_965549635.1 uncultured bacterium
GGCGTTGAACTCCCGGCTGTACGGCCAGTTGATGATCACGGCACTCGTCGCGGCCGGCGGCAGCTTCCGACCGGGAGACGCTGTCGTCGTCGCCGGCACGTTGGCAGGTGTGGACGCGATCGAGCGCACCTTCGCCGTCGATGGAGCCCTGTCGAGGGCCTGACTCAACAACGAGATCGTCGCATCCAGCGATCCGCCGCACTGATCGGCGGCAGTGGGCGAGTTAGCCTTGCCACGTGAAACCCTCAGTCCGTTTCGATGCCGGTCAAGGCCACTCTTCTCGGCACGAACCGCCGATCAGGGGAAGGCTCAGATCCATCGATGTGATGCGGGGAGCTGTACTTGCTCTCATGCTCTTCACGCCTCCGTTTCGCTACGGAGGCACCTATCCACTCTTCAGTCACGCGGCCTGGCTGGGATGGACGATTTCTGACCTCATCTTTCCGACATTCTTGTTCACAAGTGGTCTGAGCCTGGCATTTCTGCTTCGCAACCCAGTGGCTTCGCGCACGAAGCGAAGACTGGTCCGTCGACTTGTGGCACTCTTGGCCATCGGGATCGCCTACAACGCCATCGGCGAGCCGCTCGACCTCTCAACGCTTCGGCTCACAGGAGTCCTCCAGTTGATCGGGATAGCAGGCGCAGTTGCAACCGCGACAGTCTTGCTGACCCGCAGGAGAGACGGCAGCGATCGCTTCCTGGCAATAGCAGGCGTCGCTCTGTTGCTGTCGATCGCATACGGTGCGGTCTTGCTGCAACCGGCCAACTCATGCCAGCCCTTTTCGGCCGACTGCAGCCCGTTCTACGCCATGGACCAGACGGTCGTCGGACGGGCTCACCTGTATCGACCGGACGTTCCCATCACATACGATCCGGAAGGCTTGGCAGTTTCTGTTGCCGCTGCGGCGCTCGTCCTCGCCGGATACCTGGCCGCGAGATCAACCTCAGCGCTTGGCCAACGCCGAGCGGCAGTGCTGTTGGCCGCCCTCGGAAGCGCCGGCGTTGCCGCTGCCCTTGCGGTGGATGGTTGGATACCGATCTCTAAACGTCTCTTCACACCGACGTTTGCGCTCCTGGCGGCATCGCTCGGCGCCCTACTGTTCGCTGCCCTCGCCACAGTTTTCGATTTCGAACTGCGGGGCAGCTTGAAGTCTGCCGTAGCGACCGCCAGAAAGGGTTTGGCATGGCCATTCATCGTCCTCGGGAGAAACGCACTCGTCGTCTTCCTCACAGAGCGCGTCCTGATCGAAACTGCACTGCACACAACGATCGAGAACAAGCCGACAGGCACCTGGCTGCTATCACAGATCGGCTCCACACCGTCTGCCGCGCTTGTGCTCTCCACCGCGCTCCTGCTCACTGTCTTCGCCATTACGGCGGCTCTGCACCGGAAGCGTTGGTATCTCGTTCTCTGAAGTTCTCTGTCCCCGCGACATCACGTCATCCCTGCGCCCACACCTGGCTCGCCGGAAGGACCTCTGGCATTGAGGACACTGCGAAGCAAAGTGGGCGTTAGGCTCCGAGCGTGAAATCTTCCCGCAGGTCCGAGGTCCCTCCGTTCTACGTGATGGAGGTGATGAAGGCCGCGGAGGAGCGCGCCCGCGCGGCGGGTGATGTGCTCCATCTCGAAGTCGGCCAACCGTCGACACCGGCACCTCGCGGT
>CBEVHI010000399.1:0-1650 GCA_965549635.1 uncultured bacterium
CGGCTGTGCTGTCAGAAGCGGCGAGGGGAGTGTGCTCGGCGATGGACGTCCTGGCGGGTGTCGACCACACGCACGAACAGAGCTGCCTGGCGAGGTTCCTCCGCGGGGCGAAGATCGAGACTGACCTCACCGCACAGTTCGCAGATGCTGCGGAGAATGCCCCCACCGACCGATGCCGAATCGCCGAAACGATGGTGTCCATCGCTGCACCGTCGGGCCCCGGCCCGATGCTTTCCTCGGCTCGATTTGGTCTGTCGGCTCATCGCTCTCACGGCAATGCCCCCGACCTGCCGTCCGAGAGCATACCGGCGGCGTCGCCGTCGCCGGCAGATTTCGCCGAATCGTCAATGACGGAGACGGCTTCTTCGACCGTTCGCACGATGGTGACGAGCGCTCCGTTCGTGTCCAGGCGTTCGGTGAGATACGGCACGATGTCGGCCCATGGCGATCCGACGGCGACGATCGGTTTCGGCTGTTCTCCGCTGAACGGGGCCACGAACGCGAGGTTCCAAGCCGACATCAGTTCGGTGAGCGTGCCGATACTGCCCGGCAAAGCGACGACGGCGTCGGCTTCGTCGAGGAGCCGGTGGATACGTTCGGTGAGGGAGTCGGCTGGTCGCTCGTCGGTCACGTACTCGTTGACGCCGGCTCGGCCGGGGAATACCGCCGGTGCGGTGAACCCGACGACCGGTCCGTCTGCGCTGCGGGCACCTTCGGAAACGGCTTCCATCAACCCACCGTATCCGCCGCTGGCCACCGTGTAGCCTGCCTTGGCCAGCAGCCGTCCCAGGCGCCGTGCGGCGTGGTAATCCGGATGGTCGGGCTCGGTTCGCGATGAGCCGATGACGGCGATGACGGGCATGGGGGCGTGAGCATAGTGCACACGTGATACCCGCGGTCAGGTACCAGCCGTTCTGCCGGTACCATCGCTCGGAACCGAGGAGATCAGGTGTTTGAGATCGCAGAAGCGGCAGTGCAGGGGGCCATCGACGCCGGCGCCATGTATGCCGATGCCAGGGTCGTCGTATCCCGCAACCAGGACGTTCACTCCCAGAATGGAGCGATTGAACGACTGGCGGTAGGGGAAGAATCCGGTGTCGGGGTGCGTGCGCTCATCGGATCCTCGTGGGGGTTTTACGCAATCGCCGACCTGGAGGCGGGCTCCGCTCGAGCTGCAGGTGAACGCGCCGCCGAGATCGCTTCGGCCTCCTCGATGGTCGCCGGGCCGGAGCTGCGGCTTGCCGATGTCGAGGTGGTCGAGGACAGCTATCGGACGCCATCGACAGAGGATCCTTTCACCGTCTCGCTGTCGGAGAAGGCGGATCTGCTGGTCGGTGTCACCGAAACGATGCGAGAGGTCGCCGGCATCGGCATCGCCACGGCGTTCATCCAAGCTTGGGACACTGACAAGTGGTTCGTGTCATCACAGGGTCACCGGATCCATCAGCAGATCATCGAGACGGGCGGGGGGATGGCCGCGACGGCGATCGGTGAGACCGAGACCCAGGTGAGGTCATATCCCCAGTCGTTCGGCCAGTTCGAGACCGGCGGATACGAGGTGGTGCGGCGATTCGATCTCGCCGGCAACGCTGCCCGTGTCGCCGAGGAGGCGGTCGCCCTTCTGGGCGCCGACCCGTGTCCTGCCGGGAC
>CBEVHI010000400.1:0-1650 GCA_965549635.1 uncultured bacterium
CCGAGCCGACCCTTCCAATCGAACGTCCTGCCCATGAGCTTCCCTCGTACGGTGATTCCACCCTATCCAGATGCGGTCATTGTGCATCGGTAGGTTGTCGGGGGTGAGACTCGGCCCACCAGCGTCTGGTTTCAGCCTTTCACTACGCTGCGCAGCCATGACGAGCAACGGCGAATGATCAACAGGCTGCTCACGGCATTGGGCGCATGGTCTCCGCTGGTCGTGTTCGCGCTGGCTGCGGGGGAGAGCGCTGCGTTTCTCGGACTGTTCCTGCCCGGTGAGGTGACCGTGATTCTGGGCGGCGTGCTTGCCGGCACCGGAGTTGTGCCGCTGTGGATGATGCTCGTGGCATCAGTTCTGGGGGCCGTGGTGGGGGATTCAGTGGGCTTCTGGATTGGATCGCGTTTTGGACCTTCGATACTGCGGAAACCGGCTCTGGCGCGGTTCTCCGGCCGACTTGATGCTGCGCAGGCAAGCCTTGCCCGCCGGGGATGGTGGGCATTGGTCGTCGCCCGGTTCACCTCCTTCCTTCGGGCTGTGGTCCCTTTCGCTGCGGGCATGGCGTCGATGCCGTACCAGCGATTCATCGTCGGCAACGTCATTGGGGGCGTGCTGTGGGCATCGATGTTGACTTTCGTCGGGTTCGTGGCGGGCGACCGGTGGAAGGTGGTTGAGCACTGGCTGGCGCGGGGCGGACTAGTCCTCGCCGGTGTCGTAGTGGTGCTCGGTGTGATCGTGTGGGCCGGGCGGTGGGCGGCCGGGCATCGAGAGAGAGTGGTCGCATGGCTGGATCCGGTGGCGCGTACTCGCGTGGCGCGAATCGTCATCGGCCGACTCGAAGGTCCAGCCAGGAAGGCGGCCCCTTTGCTGTACCTCTGGCCGGCGGCAGTTATCGTCGTTGTCGGTCTGTGGCTGTTCGCGGGTCTGCTCCAGGACGTCCTGGGGCAGGAGGAGTTCTTCTTCTTCGACAGGCGTGCTCTCGAGTACGCGGCAACGCATCAGATCGCCGCCGTTACCTCGGCGGCGCGATGGCTAGGAACGACGACGCCCGCGTGGGCCACGATGATCGCAGGTGGAGTGGTCGCTGTCGCGCTAGCCATGCGTAGGTATCCGATGCGTGCCTTGGGGGTGGTTATGGCTGCCGGGGGGCAATGGCTGATCGTGGAAGCGACGCAATACGCGGTTGCCCGGACGGCTCCGTCGCTTGTTCCGCTGGCGACACGAGGTGACTATGGGTTCCCGTCGGAGTACATCGCCTCGCTGGCCACTCTCGCTGTGATTCTCGCGTGGCCATGGAGGTCGAGGCAGTGGCGCAGGGCCGTGTTCGGGTTCTCGGCCGCGGCGTTGGTGGTCACCATCGCGGCATCCTCGCGTGTCGCGCTGCTGCTTTCCTACCCTTCTGATGTGCTGGGTGGCGTGGCCGTCGGGGCGGGATGGACGGTCTTCGTTCTGGTTCTGTTCGATCCACGCACGCGAGAAGCGCTCGCGGGCCTGGCACGGAATCCTTCTCCGTCGCAGGAACCGTAGGGCAGATGGCTTGTGGCGGCGCGTCTGGACGCTGATCTACCCAAAGGCACGACTCCTAGACGAGCACGCCTGTCCGGAACGCGATGTCGGCGACCCCGAAGGTGGGGTCGACGAGACGGTCGC
>CBEVHI010000401.1:0-1648 GCA_965549635.1 uncultured bacterium
GGCGAGGATGACCGCCGGTCCATCGGTCTCGTCGGCACGCCGGTACGCATCCATGACTGCCCGGAGATCATGGCCGCCGGACTTCTCGAGGACTTCCTTGATCGCTTCCGGCTCCACACCGGAGAGCAAACCGCGGTACTCGTCAGGGAGCAGTGCCGAGATTCCATCGTGGAGACTCCCGGTGTCGCCCGCGAAGAGGGGGAGCAGATGTGCGGGGTCGAGTTGCATGAGCGCTTGCCCGAGTTCCGGACCACGTTCTCCGAGGCGCTGGAAGTCGAAGGGGAGGTCGATGACGCTCCATCCGGCAGCGCGAAACATGCCGCCCAGCCGCTCGGTCGTGCGTTGCGGTATGAACCGATCGAGTGACTGTCGGTTGACGTCGACGACCAACAGGACGTTGGGGAGATCGAGGATCATCGGTTCGTGGATCGCCTCCCACGTGGATCCTTCGTCGAGCTCTGCGTCCCCCAGGATGCTGATGAATCGACGCGGGTGGGCGGCGAAGCCGTGGCCCTCCAGCCAGCGCTCGGTGAGTGCCGAGAACAAAGGAGCGACCGATCCGAGTCCCACCGAACCGGTCGTGAAGTCGGGAGGTCCCGGATCTTTCGTTCGGCTCGGGTATGGCTGGATGCCGTGGAACCGGCGGAGCGACCGAAGCTGCGGTTCGTCGATCTTGCCGAGGAGGTACTGGATGGCGTGGTAGACCGGCGCTCCGTGCGGCTTGACGCTCACCAGGTCGTCCCGCTCCAGATGCCCGAACCAGAGCCCGGTCATGAGGGGAGTCATCGAGGCGCACGATGCCGGGTGTCCTCCCGCCTTGATCTCGGAGTGCGCCCGGTTTGCCTCGTCGATCATGCGCACGGCCAGCCACAGCACCCTTTGCTGGATGCGTGCCAGGGTCTCGATGGGGGGTCCGGCCATGTCCGAGCGACGCTACCACTTCGCCCCTGGTGGCAGTAGGTTGGCGCTCGCACTGACGCAAGGAGAGGTCATGTTCCCGACGATCGATATTCGCTCGATCCCCAGCCTGACCGAAGCGCAGATGCGGGAGGTCGACCGTGTGATGATCGAGGACCTCGGGATCACGCTCGTCCAGATGATGGAGAACGCTGGACGGAACCTGGCAGACCTCGCGATCAGGCAGTTCGCGCCAACCTCGGTGACGGTGCTGGCCGGAACCGGTGGGAACGGTGGTGGTGGCCTTGCCGCTGCCCGCCATCTCGCCAACCGGGGTGTCAGTGTCAGCGCGACCCTTGCCGAGCCCGGCAGGCTCGGAGACGTACCGGGCAAGCAACGAGAGATCCTGGAGAGGATGGGGGTGGGGTTCACCGACGAGCCGGGCACCACCGACCTGGTCATCGACGCCCTCATCGGTTACAGCCTCCGGGGCAACCCGAGGGGTCGAATCGCAGAGCTGATCCGGTGGGCGAAGGGCCGTGCGGTGTTGTCACTGGACACGCCCAGCGGTCTCAACGTCACCAGCGGGGAGGCAGGTGATCCATGTGTCTCCGCTACGGCGACCATGACACTGGCGCTGCCGAAGGTCGGTCTGCTGAAAGCCCCCCAGGTGGGCGAGCTGTTCCTCGCCGACATCTCGGTCCCCCCCAGCGTGTACACGACCATGGGGCTGCAGGTCCCACCGCTGTTC
>CBEVHI010000402.1:0-1648 GCA_965549635.1 uncultured bacterium
CCGACCAGGTGACGGTGACCTGGGTGTTCCCTGGGGTCACGCCTGGTTTGGCCGGTACGGATGGCACCGTGGGCGGTGTGACCGACGATGAAGGCGGCGAGTAGGGGCTGCAGCCCACGGCGTTGCAGGCTTGGACTTGGAACGTGTAGGCGGTGCCGTTGGTGAGGCCGGTCCAGACGTAGGTGGTGACGTTGCCGACCGAACGGGTCACTCCGGTGGAGATCTTGACCTTGTAGCCGGTGATCGCAGACCCCCCGTTGGGAGGCGCCGACCAGGTGACGGTGACCTGGGTGTTCCCTGGGGTCACGCCTGGTTTGGCCGGCACCCTGGGCACGGAGGAGGGTATCGCTGTGGTGGTCGTTGTCGACTCGGTGGTGGTTGTCGTCGGGGATGTCTCCTCGGCGGGCAGGGTTGATGTCGACACCTGCGTCGGACCGGTGTCTGTCGTGGACGGTAGAGCGGTTGTTGTGGTCGAGTCCTCCACAAGGGTGATCGCATTCCCGCCAAGCCCGTTGGAGATAGTGATCCGGATGACCGTGTCGGAGGACGTCGTTGCCCCTGGGGGCGGTTCGGAGGAGAGCACGACACCTGCCGGTCTGTCGGAGGTGACCTCGACTACTTCGATCCCAGAGAGTCCCGCCTCCTGGAGTCTCAGCTGTGCGGTCGCCTGATCTATGCCGACCACGTCTGGCAGGGCGACGAGGGAGGGAGCGCGAAGGGATGACAGTGCTCCTGCCCCTATCGCCAGTAGGAGCGCGGCCGCCAGTGCGATAAGAGCGATCGAGCGGCGCCGTATGGTTCTGCGTCTCTCCTCGGCAACCGTGAAAGCGTGTCGCATGGAAGCCTTGGCCGGCCAGGCCGAAACGGTCGATGAGGCCTGCGCCGAAGATGCGACCAACGTCTCGGCCCATTCGACCGGCGAGGTCGGTCGTTGGGTTGGGTCCGGGCTCATCATGGAGAGGATGGCCTCCTGGGCTTCTGGGGAGTTCTCCAATCCTCTGACCATTGCGAGGTTTTCCCGCATGCCCGGGAGATCGTCGGGGGTCGGGTCCTCCCCCGTGAACGCGTAGTACGCAGTCGCACCCAGCGAGTACCTGTCGGACGCCTTGGAGGGTCCGATGCCGTCGACGACCTCGGGCGCCGCATACCTCGAGATGACGGCGGCGCCGGGTAGGTTCGCGTTCTCGAGATCGAAGTCGAGAATCCTTGGGCCCGCGGGAGAGATGATCACGTTGTCGGGTTTGATGTCGCCGTGCAAGGTCGGCCGACCCGGTCGGCCCAGGTCGTGGAGACGATCGAGCGCTCCGGCGATGCCAAGGACGATACTCGCCGATTCGACCGCATCCCTCTCGGGATGCCATGCGACCCACTCTTCCAGGGTCAGACCCTCGATCCACTCCGTCACCAGGTAGACGGCTTGCTTGGGAGGTGTGGTGACCTTTGGTGGATGTGCCTCTGAGCCTTCGAATACGTCGCGTACGGGAACGACGCCGGGTTGGTCGTCTGATCGTAGGAGTTCGACCCGCCGCCTCCATCTGCGCAACCAGTCCTCTACGTCATCCAGGCGGTCCGGATCGACGGCAATGAGAGCGACAGCCACGGTCGTTCCATCGATTTCGGTCTCGGCTTTCCATACCGAGGCCGCATC
>CBEVHI010000403.1:0-1646 GCA_965549635.1 uncultured bacterium
AGGGGCTGCACAACACGCCGGAGCGACCCCGAGTTGCCCTTGGTCTACGTCCTCTCCTTCGACATAGAGCGTCTGAACGGAGACCCCGAAACTGTCCACTGAGAGTGTCCCACAGGGTGGCACCAATGTCCAGAGGCACATGCAGCGGACAGCTTCCAGCTACCAGCTACCAGCAAGAAGGGTTGGTCGGCGTTGTCGTGGTGTGGGATCTTTGCTGGCTGTCGGCTGTCGGCTGTCGGCTGTCGGCTGTCGGCTGCTGGCTGCTGGGGATGTGCTATCGTGCCGGCCACAACTCCTATCACTCGACCGAAGACCGTTGGTGCTCAGAGAGCTGAAACGGGGGAAGCCCCGGCCCACGCAGGTACCGCTCCCTGTGGCTCCCGTCGTCTTCGGCGAGGAGCCTTACTGATAGAGGAGGAGCAATGCCAAGACCTGAGAAGGTCCAGGCAGTTGAAGAGATCCGACAACGGCTGGCCGAGACCCGGGCGACATTCGTCACCGAGTATCGCGGCCTGACGGTTGGCGAGCAGCAGACCCTCCGGGCCGCCCTGCGCGCAGCCAACGGCGAGTACAAGGTCGTGAAGATGTCCTTGGCCCGTCTGGCTGCCGACGCAGAAGGCCTGGGGGAACTGACCGATGTTCTGGCCGGTCCGACGGCTCTGGCGTTTGCCGCCAGCGATCCGGTACCGGTGGCGAAAGCGCTACGTGACTTCGCCAAAGAGCACGAACGGCTCATCATCAAGGGCGGTGTGCTGGCAGGGGAGATCCTTCTGCCGGAGAAGATCGCCAGGCTCGCCGATATCGAGCCAAGAGATGTGCTGCTGGGGAAGCTGGCAGGTGCGTTCGAAGCGCCTCTGGTCAAGCTCGCCGGCCTTGTTCAGGCCTTGCCGCGCAATGCCGCATCGATGTTCTCACAACTGCTGGAAAAGAAAGAAGCGTCGGGGGATTCCCCGGCCGAAGCAGCAGCTTCCGAGGAGCCTCCTGCCGCCGACACGGTGACGGAGGAAGCCCCGGTTGCCGAGGAGACTGCGGTCGTCGAAGACACGACCGACGAGATCCCGGTCGCCGAGGATGCTCCCGTCGAGGAGTCTCCCGTCGAGGATGCTCCCGTCGAAGAGCAGCCAGAAGCGAGCGATGACGAAGCCGCCCCCGGCGGAGAAGCGTCACCGTCAGCGGAGGCAGAAGCACCAGACGACGAGGCTGCCGAACCACAAGACGAAGCCGCTGCTTCCGAGGAGGAATGACATGGCCAAGATGAAGACAGAAGAACTCCTTGAGGTCTTCGAGGGAATGACCGTCCTGGAGCTGAAGGACTTCCTCGACGCGTTCGAGGAGAAGTTCGACGTAACCGCGGCCGCTCCGGTCGCAGTCGCCGCAGTAGCGGCCGGTGGTGGCGAGGCTGCCGCCGAAGAGGAGAAGGACGAATTCGACGTCATCCTCTCCGCCATCGGTGACAAGAAGATCCAGGTCATCAAGGAAGTCCGGGCGCTCACCAGCCTCGGTCTGAAGGAGGCCAAGGAGCTCGTCGACAACGCTCCCGGCGCCGTCCTGGAAGGCGTGGACAAAGAGGCCGCCGAGAAGGCGAAGGAACAGCTCGAGAGCGCCGGCGCCAGCGTCGAACTGAAGTAGCAGGATTGGGAGGGGGC
>CBEVHI010000404.1:0-1641 GCA_965549635.1 uncultured bacterium
GTAGTCTGCCGCTCTGGAAACACCAGATCGACCACGTTCATTCCCTTCGTCCCCAAACCCCTCTGGCTGTCGCTCGTCAATGTCGCAGGTGCGCCGTGGTACGGATGCGACTGCTCCTCAGCCCACTCCCGGCGGGCGGCCACGGGCCTGAGTTCGGACCGGCTTCCGTCACGTGACGCTTTGCATCGTAGACCACCCACCGGCGCATCCGGCAGGGGGTGAGAGTATCGCGCCACTCGAGGCATGAAGTCGGCGCAAAGAGAAGACCTACATCGTCGGCCCATGCGCTTCTTCGGCCAGGTGCTGCCGGCATCGCCGGTGATCGTGGCCGTGGCGCCGACACGGCCATTCATAGGATCGGTTCTCGTGGTGGATCGCTCAATCAGGATCAGCGGGTCGCCGAGCCGGAGAGACCCGGCAATCATCTGGGCGACACACCACGAGAAGTGATGCCTCTCCGAAGGGAAGCCCCCGTGAAGACATGCTGCTGCTCTCTAGGGCGCCCATAATCCTCGTTATGTCGAGTGCTCAAAGAAGCTGCGCATTTGCGCACGACACGGAGGGGCCCGGGTCGCATTGATCCCCCGCCAGTCGGGCACCCCTCGGGTGCACATCGAAGATGCAGCGAGCGTCGCCATCAAGACGCGTTGATCGCGTCTAACTCCTCACGAGCAGCCAGCCGAAGGTCGGCGCGTCGAATACCCATCTGGCGAAACGCGCGTGCCACGGTGCCGTCCTCGAAGTCGGTGGCAGCCAATACGATGTAGGCACCGTAGAGCTGAGACTTTTCCTTCCGGATGAGCTTGACCGCCTGCCTGAAGAGCCTCTGCGCAGACGCGCTCGATCGCAGCGGGCCCCTCGGAGCCTTCGAACTCTCAGGAAGGTGTTCGGCGATGGCGTGGTCGAGTCGAACCGCTCCCAACGCGCGGAGGGCCTCATCGTGCTGTGCGGCCACCGCGTCACGGAACCCACCCGGGTCCGCGCCAATGCGTTCGAACGCACGTCGAGCAGACCCTTCCGGTAGCTCCAGGGCTGCCAGGAGCAGATGTTCCGCGCCTACGGATGGTTCTCCTCCGCGAAGTGCTTCGGCGTCAGCCGCCGGAAAGAGGGCATTCATGATGCGAATGTCCTGCAGAGGTCTGCGTCTCATTGGTCGTTCTTCCCGGGTCGGGTGACGCGGCGTGACAGTCTCTTGTGTGCTGCTTGGGGGGTCACGCCCAAGGCCTCGGCGACTCTCGCCCACGACCATCCGCTGTCGATTGCGGCCTGGACAGCGGCCAGTTCGAGGCGGTTGGCCGTGCGACGCATTGACACCACCGTCGCCAGAGCCGCTGCCGGATCGTCCAGATCGAGGATCTCCCGATTGTTCATGATATCAACCATAGTTGATGGCCGGTATCAGCAAGTTGGTACCACTCCCCAGTTCGAAGCACTTCTGCGCCTGGTCTGGTGCATGAGGAAGCTCGTCGACAAGGGGAACCCGGCCAGAGTGCGAAGGAGCAGTCTCGACGACCAGGCGCAGTGGGTGCTCTCCCCCTCAAGGATTGGTGATCGAGCGCGGCGGTTGCATCCCGACGACCGTGTGTGGACGGTACATCTCCTCCAGGGCCTGGACCTCCTCGGGACTCAGCTGGACGTCAA
>CBEVHI010000405.1:0-1638 GCA_965549635.1 uncultured bacterium
GACTACCAGACGCCCGGGACGCCCCCATCCGGGGGCGTCCGGCGCGTCGATCGTCACATTGAGGACAGTCGGGACCGAAGGGCGCCCCGCTGTGCGTTCTCCCAGGTGCTATGGCTGAACTCATCGATACATTGACCGAGCAACTGGCGGCGGTTTCCCAAGCGTTCTGTCCAGCGACACCGGTCACCCACCGACAACTCTTCGCCGGCAGAACCAAGCAGCTCTCCGATATCTTGGAAGCCGTTGCAATGGCAGGTCAACACGCCGTCGTGTACGGTGAACGGGGCGTCGGCAAGTCCTCGATCGCCAACTTCGTCACATGGTCGTTGGTCGGGGCGGTCAATACCGTCCACGTGACGTGCGACGCGAACGACGACTTCTCGTCCGTCTGGACGAGAGTCCTGGATAGCGTCCCCTTGCTGGTCGAGCGTCCAGGAGTGGGATTCGGTGCCGCCAACAACACATTCGCCGCATCGGCATCCGAGCTTCTATCGCCAGACGGGTCCGTGACACCGGCAAGCGTCCAACTGGCACTCGCCGCTCTGACGGCCGAACGTCCCATGCTCGTCTTCATCGACGAGTTCGACCGGCTTACCTCTGATCTCAGCAAGTTCGCAGACACGATCAAGTCGCTCTCTGACCACGCTACCAACGCGACCATTGTTGTTGTCGGCGTCGCGGGACAGGTGAGCCAACTGATTGGAGAGCACTCATCCATCGGGAGAGTCCTCCTCCAGGTTCCCATGCCCCGGATGCTTCCGAGCGAACTCGGGGAGATCATCGATCGAGGCCTCGACAAGCTCGGGATGACGATCGGCCCCGTTCCTCGCAACGCCATCGTGCGCCTCTCTCAGGGACTCCCCCACTACACCCACCTGCTCGGACTCTGGGCTGCCAGAGCTGCTGTCGCGTCAGGAAGCAGGGACATCGACAACGAGCACCTTGCCGTGGCGATCGATCGAGCAATCGCGCTGGCAGGCGAACGAGTCGTCTCTGTCTTCGAGAGAGCTGTTGCTTCGCCTCGGATCGGCAACCTCTTCGGCGATGTCTTGCTGGCCGCCGCGTTGAGCAACCGAGACGAGAGAGGGCAGTTCGATGCATCGGCGCTCCGCGGGCCAATACGCACGGTCACTGGTCGCACCATCGGGCCGAGCAGCTACAGCCGGCACCTCAACGCCTTGACCCAACCGGAACGAGGTCCCGCACTCGAGCGCACGCTAACTGGCTCCTATCGCTTCCTCGACCCGCTCCTCGCATCGTTCGTCCTCATGCGGGCAGTCGCGGACCAGCGGATCATCCCTGGCACAGCGAGCAGATAGGGCCTCTCCAGTTCGACTCCGGCTTCCTACAATGCCGGCATGCACCCCGCGACACCGGATGATCTCTTCCGATTCCTCGACACACTCGGGATCGCACACAACACGGTTCACCACGCGCCGGTGTTCACGGTCGATGAGGCGAGGGCCGTGCGGGGTGACCTCGCCGGAGGACACTCGAAGAGCCTGTTCTTGCGCAACAAGAAAGGACGGATGTGGCTCGTTGTCACGAAAGAAGATCGAGCGATCGACCTGAAAGATCTCGGTGCGCGACTTGGGGCAGGCCGGTTCTCCTTTGGAAGCCCTGACCGTCTCATGCGAG
>CBEVHI010000406.1:0-1636 GCA_965549635.1 uncultured bacterium
GGGATCGTCATGGCGCAGGGAGGATCGTCGCCCTGCATGAACGCAATGGTGCCCGGAATCGAAGGGTCGGGCTGAGCAGACAGCGAGGCGAAATCGGGGTAGGGGATCACCCCGAACACCAGCACCACGACGAGCACAACTGCGAGCACGACGACCGACGCGATGATCCCCAACGTGGAGCGCTTCACCCGGTCACCTCTTCACGGAGCCGGGCGACCGCCAGGGCAGCCCCGATGAGCACGACCCCGGAGAGGAACAGCGCCACGGGAACACCGAGCGATTCCTCGAAGTAGGTGAAGATGAGCTGGGGGAGGAACACGAACACGGCGCCGGCACCACCAATCAACAGCAGCACCTCGCGCAACGGCACACTCACCGCCAGCAGGGCCCCGGCGGTGACCAGGCCGAGCCACAGCGGCCATGCCGTTTGCAGCATGCCCGAGGCCATGCTCGGCCCGAGCAGGATCGCCACGATGCCCAGCCCGTAGGAAGTTCCCTTCGGTCGCAGGCTCCCTCCCCAGGCGAGCAGCATCGTGGCTACACCGATCCCCCACATCACCAAACCGAACCAGTCGCTCGGGACGGGGTTGATCTGGGCAAGGGCGCTGAGGGCCACGGCGTGCACGCTCACCACCAACGCCCCGACTTGCAGGACCTTGGGCAGAGCCGCCCACAGGAGCGCGGCGACCACGAGCGTCGGGAGGGCCACCCAGATCGACTGGGCCTCATCGTGTACATCGATGATCTGATCGGAGAAGACCGCGAACCAGCCGGCAACCCCGACGATGGCGAGGAACCAGAGGAAGCTGGCCAGACGCTGCACGGCATCGGTGGAGCCGGCCCTGGCCCAGGCGCCGGCAGCGATGAACCCGGCGGTGAGTACCCCGATCAGGGTGAGTTGCGCCCAGATCTCCAGCTGTCCCCAGAACTGGGCGATGAACACCCACAGCGCCACGATCGCCAGTGCGCCGCCCAGGTAGCCGAGGACTTCGGCGATGAGCGTCGACCGTTGGGGCTCCTCGGCTCTCTCGAATGCGGCGATCGCCGTGGCCTGCTCTTCGCTGATCAGCTCTGCCTGTCGCCACCTGGCGAGGTACTCATCGAGCGCTCGCATGTGCCTCCTTGTTGGCACTCTGAGGATACTCCCCGGGTCGCCGGCGGAGGACCGGTGGTCGTTCCCGTCAGGTTTTCGCACCGGCGAGAGACGGCTAATCTACGGTCCGCCCGAGCTGGCTTCGGGCCTGCCGGGATGCCCGAGCGGCCAAAGGGAGCAGACTGTAAATCTGCCGGCGATGCCTTCGGAGGTTCAAATCCTTCTCCCGGCACGCACACCGAGGTGTGACAACCTAGCCTCCTTAGCTCAGTTGGTAGTAGCGCCGCCATGGTAAGGCGGAGGTCTCCGGTTCGAGTCCGGAAGGAGGCTCCACCCGACCGCGGGTCACCAGGTCCGCGCCGGGTGAGCACGCCCGAGAGGGAGTACCCTCGGGTCAAAGTAGGTCGAGGCGGCGTAGCTCAGTTGGTGAGAGCGCTCGACTCATAATCGAGAGGTCGGCAGTTCGAGTCTGCCCGCCGCTACGAGCGGGAAAGGGTTTTGTGATGGCGAAGGCGAAGTTTGAGCGGACGAAGCCGCATGTGA
>CBEVHI010000407.1:0-1635 GCA_965549635.1 uncultured bacterium
CGATCGTCGCATTCGGCGGCCTCGAGGTCTCGCACGGGAGGCAAGCCTCAGGAGCTTGATGCAGGTCGGTCATCTCGCCAGGATCTCACGACCACAAGTGGGTGGGGCTCCTGGTGGGACGATCCGGGCCCGTCTCCAGGCCGGCTCTCGAGGGCTGAGACATCGCCGCGTGAAGACCTCCGACACGGATCGGCCGTGACATCAGGACGAGTCGCCGCTCTTTCGTTCAGAGTTGACACGTGTCGAGGAGATCGGCAGTCGGGAGAGAGAGGCCAGTCCCTTGCCAAGAGCCCGAGTCGGCGGGGGCCCGATGAAGCCGCGTCGAGCGAAGTACACCCACTGACCGATCGCAAGCAACGCCATGAGCCCCAACAGTGCGAAGTAGCCCCACTTCCACGAGAGTTCCGGCATGTTCAGGAAGTTCATCCCGTAGATTCCGGCAAGCAACGACAGGGGCAGAATGATGGCGGCGTACACCGTGAGTACTTTCATGATTTCGTTCGCGCGCTCGGCGATCGATGAGCGATACGTATCTAGCACGGATGCCAAAAGGGATCTGGCCGAGTCCAAGTCCTCGACGAGCCGATAGAAGTGGTCATACACGGAGTCGAAACGGAGCTGCGCTGTGTGCCCGACGAGGCTTGACGTCGGCCGGCTGAGTGTCAGCAGCACCTCGCGCTGAGGACCGGTGGTGCGTCGCAGCACAATGACGTCCCTGCGCAGTGCTTGGACCTCTCCCGGCACGGCGCTCTCACCGGCAATCGCCGCCGTTTCCAGCGTCGCGATGCGATCGTCGATGGCGTCCAGCAGTGGCATGTACCGCCGGCCGATGGTTTCGGCGACGGCGGCAAGGAGGACGTCGGGACCATCCTGTGTATAGGCAGGGTCCGAGGTGCAGACATCGGCCAGCCACTCGATGCTCGGACTGGGTGAACGATGGATCGTGACGAGGTAGTTCGCACCAAGGAAAGCGTCGATTTCCGATGTGACAACACGCCCGTCCTCTTCATCGAATCCATGAAGCACCACAAAGGCGTGATCGCCCAGGAGGTCGACCCTGGGGTAGTGGGTGTCTGATACGGCATCCTCGACGGACAACTCGCTCCACCCGAACCGTTGGGCAAGGTTGCGAACCTCGTCGGTATCTTCCAGAAGGACGTCGATCCACTCCCAGTCGGGCGTCGACTTAGAGGCGGAATCCCCGACGGGAGCGAACTCGCCGGCACGCCGATGCCAGGTGCGGATCATGTCGACAGTATTGCAGGGGCTGCGGCTATTTCTCCAGGCGAGCGATGTAGTCGATGAGTTTCTTGGGGTGCTCCAGGACGTAGCCGATAGCCCAGCCGGCGAGCCCCAGGATGACAACCCACAGCAGGACGTCCGCACCGAGGGTCTGCCAGATGAGGGCAACGACGACGCCGAGGGTGGCTCCGGTCCAAGTCCGGCTGCGTGTCATGTGTTCTTCTCCCTTCGTGCAGCTAGGTAGCTGTCTTCCCTTGGGTCATAGTGATTCGTATTGGTCGGCCGTCGACGCCGAGTGACTGCCGGAACGCGTCTCAGGGTCGGCACACCTGGCAGGCCCGGTATCCCGCCTCGTCCGCCTGCCGGGCCGACTGGAACTCGACCCGGTGCGCC
>CBEVHI010000408.1:0-1631 GCA_965549635.1 uncultured bacterium
CGTTGCTCTCCATCGAGGCGATCGTCGCATTCGGCGGCCTCGAGGTCTCGCACGGGAAGCAAGCCTCAGGAGCTTGATGCAAGTCTCAGGGTCGGCACACCTGGCAGGCCCGGTATCCCGCCTCGTTCGCCTGCCGGGCCGAGCGAAACTCAATTCGGTGGGAATCGGTGATCCTCCTCGCCTGTCCGCAGGTCGGGTGGCAGTAGATGTGGGTCGTGTCCGACCCGACGTAGCGGACGCCTCGCCGCGCCATCGCTTCGAGTCCTGGCGGGTCGGCACCCTCGACCTCCAGGAGGCGCACCTTGTTGTCCTGTCCGCCCAGTGCGTAGTTGCCTATCCGACCGTCGGAACGGATCACGCGATGGCACGGGATGATCAGCGGCACCGGATTGCGGGCCATCGTCGAGCCGACCGCCCTGGTCGCCTTGGGATGGTCGACGACCCTGGCCAGCCAGCCATAGGAACGCACCTGTCCTTTCGGTATGCGGGCTGTTTCGGCGAGCACCCGCTGCTGGAAAGAGGTGAGCGAGCGAAAGTCGATCGTCAGGCTCCCCGGGGTGCCCCGATCGAGCGCCCGCCGGATTCGATCCGACCAGCCTCGGGGCGGCTCGGCGGCAACCAGCGGCCGGCGGAACCGTTCCTCGAAGCGATTGACAACCGCGCCGTCGGCGAGATCGACGGCGGAGACGCCGTGGATGTTGAAGGCCACGATCACTTCGCCGATCGGGCTGTCGAACCGACCGTATCCATCGGCGAGCCCGGTCCCCAGCAGCACCGCGTCGGACGTGTGCTCCGGGGCGTTCGTCCTCATCCGCGCGAGGGTGTCTTCGATGTTCATTGTTCTTCCTCCAGGACGGTGCGCAGACGTTGTAGGGCACGGTGCACGTCGGCCTTGACGGTGCCGGTTGGGCGGTCGAGTGCCACGGCGATATCGCCGTAGGAGAGACCGACCACATGCCGCAGGACGACGGCACGCCGCTGTGGCCACGACAGCGACTCCAGGCGACGCTGCCATGCTGTCGTGTCGATCGGTTCCGGGTCGACGAGCCCGTGACGATCCTCCAGGCTCACCGGTACCGGTCGGCGCGCCCGGTCTCTGGCCAGGTTGCGTCCCAGGTTGAGTGCGATCGTCCACACCCAACCTCGCAGCTGCAGGTCACGGATCCGCTGCGGTTCGTAGCCTTTGAGTGCCCGGTAGGCGCGAATGAACGTCTCCTGAGTGAGATCCTGCGCGTCGTTGGGATGGAACCGTCGTAGACCCGAGTACAGGTCGTCCTGCAAGGCGGCAACGAGCGCGGGGAACGCCGTGTCGACATCGCGGGCGAGCCTTGTGCACAGTTCCTTCATCACCAATGGAGAACCCTACGGGCCCTTGATCGGTTGCACCGGGTGTCGGAGCGCACCTACTCGGCGAGTTGTTCCAAGAGGGCCTGGGTCGATGACGACTCCGTCTGCTCTCCCCCTTCGGTCAGTGCCCCCCGCTGGGTGAGGGAGAACAGCCAGATGAGCGAAGGGACGACGAGGGCTGCTGCGGCGGCGAAGGCGATGAGAAGGCCGACAAGGACACCTTGAGGGGCGGCGAAGGCATCGACGGTGGCCTCTCCTTCCAGCAGGTAGGGGTACTGGCCGGC
>CBEVHI010000409.1:0-1626 GCA_965549635.1 uncultured bacterium
GCAAGGAGCGGCGCTGGGCGATGGTTCCCCCAACT
This sequence comes from uncultured bacterium, assembly GCA_965549635.1. Lineage (GTDB taxonomy): Bacteria > Actinomycetota > Acidimicrobiia > Spongiisociales > UBA4744 > CBEVHI01. Next base: position 36 of record CBEVHI010000409.1, read on the forward strand.
GTGGCGACGCTCCGACTGTTGGCCGAGTACGAGGACCCCACAGCAGTGCTGGCGTTCGCGGCCGGCCAGGCGTCGGTGCCGCGGGTCGAACCGCGCATCGTGATCCGGGACGGCAAACCGAGGATTCTGATGCCCGGCGACCCTGGCTACGCCGAGGCCCCGGCGTGAACGTCGTTCGTGTTCTCGCTCCCAACCCTGGCCCGTACACGGGCGAGGGCACCAACACCTATCTCGTCGAATCGGAGGGCGAAGCGGTCGTGATCGATCCAGGACCGCTCGACGACGGTCATCGAGTGGCGGTTCTGGAGGCACTCGGGGCGAACGTGCCGGTGATGGTGTTGGTGACCCACACGCACGAAGATCACGCACCACTCGCCAATTCGCTCGCACAGGGACTGGGCGTCCCGGCCGGCGGGTTCGCAGCAGGGCCCGGATTCAAGCCCGACGTCACCTTGTCCGATAATGACGACGTTCACTGCGGGAGCCTCGAGATGCGAGTTGTCGCCACGCCCGGACACAGCCGGGATCACCTCTGCTATCTCGCCGGTGGTGCCCTGTTCACCGGTGATCACATCATGGGTGGCTCATCGGTCTTCGTCGAGAACATGAGCGACTACCTGGCGTCTCTTCGCAAACTGCAGTCCCTGCCACTGGAGGTGCTCTATCCGGGGCACGGTCCAGCGATGAGAGATCCGCAGGCCGTGATCGCCGGGTACCTGGCACACCGACTGGAGCGCGAATCGGAGATTCTCGACGCGGTCCGGGCGGGAGCGAGTTCCGTCCCGGATATCGTGGCCGTTGTGTATGCCGGGGTCGATCCGAAGCTTCATCCCCTTGCGGCGATCGCCGCGCGGGCACATCTGACCAAACTTCACGATGAAGGTCGGGTGCAGTTCGAGCACGACTCCGTGAGGCTTCCATGAAGTTCCGAGCCGTTGCCGTGGCGGTCCTGATCCTTGCGCTTGCTGCGCCCGCCGTGGCTCAAGTCGGCCAGGATGAGCTCGACCAGGCCGCGCGCGAGCTCGATGCGCTGCGCCAGGAGGCCGACGCGCTGACTGCCCGGTACGGGGAGGCATGGGCCAGATCGGCCGAGCTGGCCGATCAAGTCGCTGCACTCGAAGACGCGGTGACGGACTCACGCTTGCAGGTGGGTCTCGCCACCCGTCAAGTCCAGGAGCGGGCCGTCGAGATGTACATGAGCGCCAGCGGATCGGAGATGTTCGCTCTCATGGTGCTCGACGGTGGGGTCAGCCCCGGCTACGGATACCTGGAGGAGACCGCGGCAGCCGACCAGCTCCTTGTCAACGATCTGGAGTCGATCAAGAACACGTACGAACGACAGCTCGCCGACCTCGAGTTGGCCAAGGCGAACCAGGACGCGGTGACCCGAGAGATGCAGGAGCTGGCTGCGGATCTGGCGCCGAAGATCTCGCAGGCACAGGCGGCATTCGTTGCCCTGCAGCTACGGCAGGCAGAGGAAGAGGCCCGCAAGGCCGCGGAGCGTCAGGCAGCCGAGGAAGCGGCACGCTCGACCACGACGACCACGACGACGTCGACCACCACGCCGGCTTCGACCACGACCTCGACCACC
>CBEVHI010000410.1:0-1626 GCA_965549635.1 uncultured bacterium
CCGCTCCCGATCCATCGGATTCGTCTTTCAGCAGTTCTTCCTCCTCTCCGGGTACACGGCCCTCGACAACGTTGCCGATGGTCTGCTCTACACCGGGATGCCGGCAGAGAAGAGAAAGGAACTGGCAGCCGCTGCCCTTGAGCGTGTCGGTCTCGGACATCGCCTCGGGCACACCGCCAACAAGCTCTCTGGTGGAGAACGCCAGCGAGTCGCGGTTGCACGTGCGATCGTCGGCGACCCAACGATCGTGCTGGCCGACGAGCCGACCGGGAACCTGGATTCGCATGCGAGCGATGCCATCGTCGAGTTGATCGAAGATCTGAACCGCGACGGCGTGACACTGGTCGTCATCACCCACAACCGCGAGATCGCCCAACAGATGCCACGACAGGTCGGCATCCGGGACGGCGGTATCGAGTACGACACTCAGGCTGTACCGGCATGAGTAGACCTCTCGAACCGTCGCGGCTTCACATCGGCGACGTCTTCCGCACCGCCACGGTCGGGCTGCGAACCCGCAAGGGTCGCGCAGCCCTATCGACCCTCGGCATCATGATCGGCATCGCCGCCATCGTCGGAGTGCTTGGTCTCTCCGAATCCAGCAAGTCCGATCTTCTGGCACAACTGGACCGTCTGGGTACGAACATGCTCACCGTGCAAGCCGGCACCGGCATCGGTCTCGGCAACGGCGAACTCCCCGACACCGCAGTACCCATGATCGAACGCATCGGCCCGGTCATCGCCGTGTCTTCTGTGTCGAACGTCGATGCAAAGGTCTACCGCACCGACTACATCCCCTCCACCCAGAGCGGCGGCATCTCCGTCAAGTCGGCAGACCCGAATCTGCTCGATACGTTGCAGGGTTCGCTCGCACAAGGGCAGTTTCTCGACGGTGGCGACTACCCGACCGTCGTGCTGGGCGCGATCGCAGCGGAACGCCTCGGCATCACGAGACCTGGAGTGAATGTCTGGCTCGGTGACCGATGGTTCGGCGTCGTTGGAGTCCTCGAACCGCTCGAACTCAGCCCTGACCTCGATCGATCGGCACTGGTCACAGATGGTGCGGCCGAGGGTTACCTCGACAGCGAAGGCGTGCCAAGCGCTCTCTACGTGCGCACCACGCCCGACCAAGTGGACGCCGTGATGGGAGTGCTCGCCGCGACAGCGAACCCCGAGAACCCCGACCAGGTGGAGGTGTCACGCCCCACCGACGCTCTCGAGGCGAGAGAAGCGGCCGACGATGCGCTCACTGCTCTCTTCTTGGGCCTTGGTGCGGTCGCCCTCCTCGTCGGCGGTGTTGGCATCGCCAACGTCATGGTCATCTCCGTGTTGGAGCGCCGGTCTGAGATCGGACTGCGCCGTGCACTCGGTGCGACCCGGCGCCATGTCGCCCTCCAATTTCTCGGCGAGTCGCTGCTGCTCTCGACGGTCGGTGGTGCCGGCGGCGTCGCCCTTGGGACCGCGGTGACCGCCGCCTACGCCTCCTACCGGGGATGGGCGACCCTCATCCCCACCGTCTCGTGGGCAGGTGGCCTCGCAGCGGCCATCACCATCGGAGCCGTTGCAGGTCTCTATCCGGCAATCCGGGCGGCCCGCATGTCGCCGACAGAGGCGCTGCGAACAGCG
>CBEVHI010000411.1:0-1624 GCA_965549635.1 uncultured bacterium
CGCCCCTCACCCCTCTCGTCGCCCTCCCCATCGGCCGCAGATCCTTCTCGGAGAACCGAATCCCCTGACCGTTTCTCGTGAACAGCAACAGCTCGTCTTCCCCGTTGGTGGTACGAACAGCAACGACTTCGTCTTCTTCCTGAAGGTTGATCGCCACGAGCGTCGCGTTGCGTGACTCGTAGTCACGGAACGCCGTCTTCTTGACGAGACCCCTCTTGGTTGCGATCACGAGGTAACGGGATGTCTCATAGTCCCTCGTGTCGATCACCGCTTCGATCCGCTCGTCGGGATCCAACGGCAGCACGGCCTGGGCGAGGACCCCTTTGGCTGTCCGTTCCTTCCGGGGGATCTGGTGTGCCTTGACGCGGTGCACCCTGCCCCGGTTCGTGAAGAACAGCAGGTAGGAGTGCGCCGTCGTGTGGACCAAATGGTTGATCACATCGTCTTCTCGCACTGCAGCACCCTGCACGCCCCTACCGCCGCGCCCCTGCGATCGGTACGAACGCGCCAGGACCGACTTCAGGTACCCGTTGGAGGAGACGGTCACCACGAGTTCTTCGTCGGCGATGAGGTCCTCCAGGGACAAGTCTCCATCATCGGGGATGATGTGGCTTCGTCTCGGCTCCGCGAACTTCTCCCTGATCTCTCCCAGGTCTGCGGATATGATCGCCCTCCGGCGTGCCGGGTCGGCCAGGATCGCTTCGAGCTCACCAATCGTCTCCTGCAGTGCTGCGTACTCATCGCGCAGCTTGGACGTTTCCAGCGCCGTCAACCTGCGCAATTGCATATCGAGGATGTGGTTCGCCTGGATCTCGGACAGCTCGAACTGCTCGATGAGGGCGGCTCGTGCCAAGGCCGTGTCGGCAGAGCCGCGAATGATCTCGATCACTTCATCGATGTTGTCCAGCGCCGTGAGCAAGCCCTCGACGATGTGGGCCCTGCGGCGCGCCTCCTCGAGTCGGAATCGGGTTCGCCGCTCGATGACCTCCATTTGATGGTCGAGGTAGTACCCAATGAGTTGGGCGATGTTCAGCGTGTGGGGCACTCCGTCGACCAGAGCGACGGAGTTGACGCCGAACGTCTCTTGTAGCTGCGTCATCTTGAACAGCTGATTCAGGACCACCTGGGGGACGGCATCCCTCTTCAATTCGATGACCAGGCGCGTTCCCACCCTGTCCGAACTGGCGTTGCGGAGGTCGGCAATACCGGTGATCTTCTTCGAGTGCACCAGCGCTGCGATCTTCTCGAGGACCCTGTCGTGGGAGACCTGATAGGGAAGTTCGGTGACGATGATCGCCATCCGACCCTTCCGAACCTCCTGAACGTCGGTGACGGCTCGCATCTTGACCGATCCCCTGCCGGTCATCAGAGCTTCCTTGATCCCCTTCCTTCCCACCAGATAGCCACCCGTCGGGAAGTCCGGGCCTTTGACGATGTCCAGATAGTCCGAGATCGGCGCTTCGGGGTTCTCGAGAGCAAACAGCGCCGCATCGACAATTTCACCCAGGTTGTAGGGAGGAATGTTCGTCGCCATTCCCACGGCGATCCCGGTCGACCCATTCACCAGCAGGTTCGGGAAACGTGACGGGAGCACGGAAGGCTCGGTCGACTCTCCCGAGTAGTT
>CBEVHI010000412.1:0-1618 GCA_965549635.1 uncultured bacterium
GCCACAGCCTCGTTGCAGCACATGGATCAAAGAACCACAGGAGGTGATCCATGGCAACTACATTCGCAGAGCGGCTCCGGCCCGAACCCGGCACTGACTACCGCACTCCCTCGCGAGCTCGAAACCTCGGCCGAGGGGTGGCAGTCGTCGGTGTCCTGCTGGCCGCAGTGACGCTCATCAACAACATCGTCGCCGGCAACCTTGTCGGTGAAGGTGAATCGGTCGGCGCTTTGCACGCATGGTCGTTCGGATTGACGACCACTGCGTTCGGCACCGTCAAGTTCGCAATCGCGATCATCCTGATCGGAATCGTGACACGAATCTGGATTCGCGTTGACAGCGTGAAGGCTTCCCTTCCGGTGCTGCGCGGCGGATTCACAGAAGCGGCCGAGTACGGTCCCATCGACACCGACTACGGGCCAGGCACGGCGACCGCGAATCCACCGGCACCCCTGCGCATCCACACGATGGCTGAACAGATGTGGGTCCCGATGCTCGCCATGGGCGCCATGCTGGTGCTCGGAGGACTCGTCCTCTCGTTTATCCAGGCTGGAAACGTGGCAACCGATCCTGCACTGGCTCGCAGCCAGTTCGCATGGGTTCAGGGGCTGCAGTTCCTCGGTGAGGCATTCCTGCTCTCCGGGATCTCGTTCTTGCTCGGCTCCATCCTGTCTGCCATCCGCAAGGGTGGAGGAGAGGTGCAGTCGTCGCTGGGTCTGACGGTCAAGACGCTCGACATGCCCAAGACGGCGAAGGCGTTCCTCGCTCTGATGATGGCCGGACTGATGCTCGGAGTCATCCAGTTCGTCGCCTACGTCATCGTCGCAAGCTCGAGCGACCCGACGGTGTACGCAGCCAACTTCGCATGGCTCGGACCCTTCCGTGAGGTATCCCTTGGACTGTTGCTCTCCGGCATCGTCCTTGCGCTCGCTTCCATCGGCAATGCACTCGGCTTCCAGTTCTCCCGGATCGCCGAAATCGTGAAGAACTAGGAGGAAATGATGACAGCAACACTCTCAAGAACTGAGTTCGATGTCGAAGTCAGCAACCACGGCCTCGACTGGAACCTCCCCCAGAAGGTTGGCAAGGCACTCTGGAAGCCGATGTTGGCGATGGCCCTCATGGCCTTCCCCGTCGGGATCACGCTGGCAGCCATCAGGGCAAACGCAATCGCCACGGGCGGGTCGGAGTCGTTCATAGCGGCGTACGGTCATCTCGTGGCGGGGACGAACTTCCTGGGATTCGCAGCGGTGTTCGCAGCGATCTCGTTCGTGATCGCACGAATCCTGGGTGAGTTCCGCACTGGAGGCGGCAAGATCCAGGAAGCGGTCGGATCGAGCGTCGAAACGCTGCTCATGCCGGCAACGGCCAAGGCGTTCATCGGGATCATGGCCATGGCAATGATGACCATCCTGATCCCGGTCGTGCTCCACTACGTGATCGCCGCGCAGATCCTCAACGGATCGGCGAACGCACTGGCTCATGCCGAGCAGTGGGCGGTCTGGCTCGAAGGTGTACGGCGTTTCGGAACGGCGCTGTACCTGCTGGCCATCACCCTCGGGTTGAGCACGATCATCTACGTGCTCCGCTTCCAGGGCATCCGCATCAGGGAACTGGC
>CBEVHI010000413.1:0-1599 GCA_965549635.1 uncultured bacterium
GCCTCGAAGAACAGAAGGCAAGGGTCCTCATCCAGCACGGCGGGCTCACCTCCGACTTCAACGGAGAGGCCTATCAGACCGTCTCGGGCCAAAACTCCAACAACTCGGTGCGGGTGACCGCCGACTTCCTCCGGAAGGTCAAGACCGACGGTGACTGGGACCTCATCGAGCGCAGCACGGGCAGGGTGCGAAAGACCGTCAAAGCACGTGACCTCTGGCGCCAGATCGCCGAGGCGGCGTGGGCGTGTGCCGACCCGGGGATGCAGTTCCACACCACGATCAATGAGTGGCACACCAGTCCGGCAGGGGGACCCATAAGGGCTTCAAATCCTTGTTTCACGGGCGACACCAGGATCGCCACCGACAAGGGTTTGATCCAGTTCCGGGATCTCGTCATTCGGGTTGCGGACGGGGAGACCTTCTCCGTGTTCACTCACGACGCCACGAGTGAGGATGCACGCGCCGAGACAATCCAACTCTCGAAGCCCACACAGTTCATGACGACAGGAACCAATGAGATCCTGCTCCTCGAGTTCTCCGACGGTCGGACACTCCGCTGCACCCCCAACCATCGCCTGTGGACAGCGAACAGGGGCTGGGTGAGAGCTGACACGCTGGAAGAGGACGACAAGGTGAGGCTCATCGACCAGGACGTCGAGTTCTCGATGTCTTCGCCTGCGATCCCAGTGTCGACCATCGCCTCGGACTATCAGGCCCGCTCGTCACGCAAGTATGCAGTCGACTTGCCAGAGAAGTGGACGGAGGATTTCGCCCACTATCTCGGGTGGCTGGTCGGAGATGGCAGCATCACCGACAAGGCCGCTGTGACGGTGTACGGCACGCCAGAGGAACAGCACACAACGATGCTCCTTCATCGCGAGTTGCTGGCTTCATTCAACGGCGGGGTCGCGCCGAAACCCACTCGGATGGGCAACGGCACGTATCAGCTGCGCTCAACGAGACTGGCCATCGTCCGCTTCTTGAAGGCTCTCGGCGTAGCCGACAGCCCCAAGCGCGTGCCGTGGTCGATCTTCGAGGCACCCAAGCCGATCATCGCGGCGTTTCTCCGTGGTTTGTTCGATGCGGACGGAACGACCGTCTACTCCGGGGACAAGAACCGCTACGTGGGTCTCGGCCAGACTTCCGTCGAGTTGCTACGCGATGTGCAACAGCTCCTCGACACGTTTGGAGTCGGCAGTCGTATCTACACGACACGCGCAGCAAGGGAAGGCGCATTCTCCTACACGGCCGCGGATGGGTCCGAGCGAAGCTATGACGCCAAGCAGATGTTCGACCTTCGCGTTACGGGCACGTCATTGGAACGGTATGCGAGAGCGATCGGATTCGAACTCTCGCCGAAGAACGACCGACTAGAGCAGATGCTCATCGAGAACACCCGCTACACCACCAAACACTGGGTAACACTGCGCTCCCGCTCCCACGATGGCTTCGAGACCACCTACAACCTGACGGAGCCGATCAACCACTCCTATGTCGCCGGCGGTGTGCTTGTCGCCAACTGCAGCGAGTACATGTTCCTCGACGACACGGCCTGCAACCTGGCAAGTCTCAACCTCGTCAAGTTCTACGACGATGAGA
>CBEVHI010000414.1:0-1595 GCA_965549635.1 uncultured bacterium
GGGCGGGTTCGTCTCGGGGGATGCGCACCGGGTCGGCCACCCCGGGCAGGTACACCTCTTCCATCCGTTTGGCGAGCCCGGCGACAGGAATGTCAAGACCGAGGCGGTCGAGGACGCCAACGGCGCGCGACAACTGGCCCGCTCCCCCGTCGATCAGCACCAGGGAGGGTGGATACGAGAACTTGCCGCGTTCTTCGACGGGCAGGTTCCGTTCGGCCAGGTAGGCCTCGAAACGTCGACCGAGGACCTCCTCCATGGAAGCGAAGTCGTCCTGCCCATCGACGGTCTTGATCTTGAAGCGCCGGTAGCCGGAGGGTTTCGGGAGGCCGTCTTCGAGCACGACCATCGAGCCGACCGTGTTGGTCCCCTGGATGGTGGAGATGTCGTAGCACTCGATCCGCAGGGGTGCCTCCGGAAGGCCGAGGGCGTCCTGGAGGCTGCGCAGCGCCCTGGCCCTGGCGTTGTGGTCGGACTGTCGGCGGAGCCGATGGCGGGTGAACGCGTCGACGGCGTTGGTGTGGGCGGTCTCCATGAGGCGGCGTTTGGTCCCACGTTGGGGAACTCGCAGCGAGACCCCCGAGCCGCGGCGTTGGGTCAGCCAGGCGGTGTAGACATCGTGATCGGGAGGGTCCTCCTCGACGAGCACCTGTTTGGGCGGGGTTTCTTCCCCGTAGAGGTCCCGGATCATCTGGCCGATCAACTCGGCGTTGGTGAGCGGTTCGACCTTGTCGACGATCGTGCCGAGTCGTCCGACGACTCTCCCCCGGCGCACACGCAACACCTGGATGGAGGCTTCGAGGTCGTCTTCGTCGACGGCGATGAGGTCGAAGTCTTCGGGACGGTCGGTGACCACCTCCTGGCGTTGCAGGGCCTTCTCGACATCGGCGATGCGGTCCCGGTAGCGGGCGGCGAGCTCATACTCGAGGCCGCCGGCAGCCTCGGACATCTTGGCGGTGAGCGACTCGACGAGCCCTTCGGTGTGGCCGTCGAGGAAGCCGGCGAGACCGTCGACGATCTCCGTGTAGGCCTCGGGGGAGACCTCACCGATGCAGGGTCCGGAGCAGCGGTCGATGTCGAACAGCAGGCACGGTCGCCCCATCGCCTGGTGACGGCGGAACAGACCGTCCGAGCAGGTGCGGATCGGGAAGGTCTTGAGGAGCAGGTCGAGGGTGGAGCGGATCGCGTAGGCGTGGGCGTACGGGCCGAAGTACTGGGTGCCTTTCTTGCGTTTCCCCCGCATCACCCTGGCTCGGGGCCATTCGTCGGAACGGGTGATGGCGAGGTACGGGTAGGACTTGTCGTCGCGCAGTTTGATGTTGAAGCGGGGTTTGTGCTTCTTGATGAGCGAGTATTCGAGCATGAGCGCTTCGACCTCGTTGGCGGTGACGATCCATTCGACGGTCTCGGCCTCATCGACTTTGGAGGCGCCCGGTCCGACCTGGTTGAAGTGGTTGACGACCCGTTTGCGCAGCGATTTCGCTTTGCCGACGTAGAGGACCTGCCCGTGCGGGTCACGGAACAGGTAGGCGCCGGGAAGGTCGGGAATCTCGGAGGGTTTCGGACGCTGCATGGCTGCGGCTGAGTGTATCGGGAGG
>CBEVHI010000415.1:0-1587 GCA_965549635.1 uncultured bacterium
AGGAACACGACCGGGATCTCCCTCTCCGTTCGCGACTGATAGACCGCATACCCTTCATAGGCCGCGACCACACGCGGCCACCATGCTGCCCGTTCCTCGGCTGTAGCCGTTCTGGCCTGCGCCCGGTATGGCTTATCACCGGGAAGTTGGACCGTCGCCTCCGGATGGGCAAGCAGGTTCTCGTACCAGTCGGGGTTGGAGGGGCGTCCACCCCACGAGGCGATGACCACCAACGAAGTCCCCTCACGCAGAAACAGCAGGGGGACGGTGTGCCGTCTTCCGCTGCGCCGTCCTGTGGTGGTGAGCAGGAGCATGTCGTTGTCAACGAGACGCTTGCCGACGTGACCCCGGGAGAGCCGGAACACGGCGGCGTGGAAGGCTGAGAGATACTTGGCGGTCCTGTCTCGCATCGGGGCATTGTGCCACCGGCCACGCCTTGTCGGTACTGGTACGCTGCTCGGCGATGCGACTGGTGATCGCACGCTGCAGCGTCGACTATGAGGGACGGCTCAGCGCCCACCTTCCCTCAGCGACGCGACTCGTCATGGTCAAGGCCGACGGGTGTGTGGCGATTCATGCCGACGGCGGTGCCTACAAACCCCTCAACTGGATGAACGCGCCCAACTTTCTGCAGGAGGACGGAGACACCTGGACCGTCACGAATCCGAAAGGTGAGCGTCTGGTCATAACGTTCGAGGAAGTCTTCTCGGACACCGACTTCCCGATGGGATCCGATCCCGGCCTGGAGAAGGATGGCGTCGAGAAGCACCTCCAGTTCCTCCTGGCAGAGCGACCGTGGGCGCTGGAGCCAGGGCTCGTACTGATCCGACGGGAGTACCCGACCGACATCGGTCCGGTCGACCTGCTGTGCTCGGATGAGCAAGGGAACACGGTGGCGGTAGAGATCAAGCGAAGGGGCGAGATCGACGGTGTCGAGCAGCTCGCCCGCTACGTCGAGCGTCTCAGCGGCGACGCACGGTTCGGACTCGTACGGGGAATCTTCGCCGCACAACAGATCAAGCCACAGGCGAAGGTGCTGGCCGAGGCGAGGGGCATCGATACCGTCGAAGTCGACTATGACGAGTTGCGGGGGCTCGAGTCCGACCGGCCGACGCTCTTCTGATGTTCGAGATCATCCTGTTCCACCCGGAGATACCTCCGAACACCGGAAACCTGATGCGGCTCAGCGCCAACACGGGTGCGCGGCTCCACCTCGTCGAACCGTTGGGGTTCTCGCTCGACGAACGTCGCCTCCGTCGTGCGGGTCTGGACTACCGGGAGTGGGCCAGCGTGCAGGTGTACCCGGACCTCGATGCGGTTCTCGCCGCGCTCGGCCCCGCCCGTGTCTTCGCGCTGTCAGGGTCGGGTACTCGCAACTACACCGAACCGGAGTACGAGAGGGGGGACGCGCTGCTGTTTGGGCCGGAGTCGGTGGGCCTGCCACTGGATGTTCTGGGACGGCCGGAGATCACCGCGGTCCTTCGGATCCCCATGCTCCCCGACCGTCGAAGTCTCAACCTCGCCAACTCGGTGGCGATCGTCGTCTACGAGGCCTGGCGACAGTTCGGTTTCCCGGGAGCGGTCTAG
>CBEVHI010000416.1:0-1567 GCA_965549635.1 uncultured bacterium
GTTGCCTTCGCCGAGATCCCCCGGGTCGTCATCGTAGAGGATGTCGAAGGTGGGGAGGTAGAAGTTGGCAGAGGGGACGAAGTGGTCGAGCGTGGTTTGGCACGGCCCCAGGTTCCACTCTGCTCCTTGGGCGTGGGGGACAGGGAGCGGTTGGCGATAGAAGTCCGACGTTTCCAGCTCGTAGGACAGGTCGGCGATCGGATGGAAACGGTACATGCCATTGATCGAGTAGAGCGTGTTGGACGGCTCCGGTTCGATACCGATCTGGAATCCGCCGCCCAGGTCGGGTTGGTAGACCCTCGGTACGTCGGCGGGGTGGTAGGACCTGTGGAGGTGCAGTGGGACGAGATGCAGCGTTGCCGGTTCGCCCTCGTGGAACTTGACGGTCTCTGTCTGGTAGTTGTTGAACGACCTAGGCTCCTTCGTGAAAGGTGTATCGGTGCTGTACGAGTAGATGAAGGTCCGGATCGTCACCTCGCCGTCGGCCCAGGTGTCGGGGAGGAGGAAGTACAGCGAGTCTTTCAGCTTGGCACGATCGCCGCCGTCGGACCTGGCGACGATGCCGCCACCTTCCGGCCATCGATAGCCGAGCACCTGGCCGCCTCTGCTCACTTGGATTGCTCCGTAGGCGGGCCATGTGTCCTTGCCGACAACGCTCGCGTACACCCTGACGTACGTTCGTCGGCCCGACACGAGGGGCATCTGGTTGTCGAGATTCTGGATGCCCTGAGTCACCTCTATCCGTCTGGCGACGAGGTCGGGGAAGACATCCGGAAGAGGGATTTCCAGGTCGTCGGGCGGGGGAGGCACCGTGGTCGGCACCGCGATGTTGTTCCCCGGGCCCGGGTCGGGATCCGGGGGCGGGATCGAGAGGTCGAAGTCGTTCGGAGGCGGGTCGGGGATCACCGCTCCGAATACAGCGATCGTCGTTGTGGTGGTTGGTGGAACGGTCGTAGTGGTGGTGACTGGGGGCCGAGTCGTGCTGGTCGTGGTGGGCGGAATCGTCGTGGTTGTGGTTGTGGTCGTGGTCGTGGTGGGGGGCGATGGCACCGTGAAGGTTGCCACTCCCGGGCACGTCTCACCGCCGGTGGCCGGGTCGGGCTGACATGCTGAGACGGAGTGAGATCCGGGACTGGCCGTGGCCGGAATGCTGAGCGGCGCCCCTGAGAAACCTCCCGTCGAGTCTGCGGTGGCTGTGCCGATAGAGGATCCGTCTGACCAATGGAACACGACCCCAACGCCGGGGGCGTACCCGGTTCCCGATGCCAGCGTTGTCGAACCGGCCGGTCCGATGTCAGGGTCGAGTTCCAGGGGTGGGGACTGTGCGAGCGCCAACGGCGCCATTGCGAGAACGACGACCGCCAGGACGACTCGGACGATGGACCGGAGGGCCATCATCCGAAGCTACCCGGACCATCGAGTTAATTAGGGACGTCTTCGAGGCATCGCCCTTGTGTTCAGATCGTTGCCAGGTCGTCCAGAATCGCCTGGCGACCTTGCTCGTCGTCCATTCGGGAGATGAGATCCTTCGCTGCGGCCAGGAACGGTTCCCGATCTTCGGGGTCCG
>CBEVHI010000417.1:0-1533 GCA_965549635.1 uncultured bacterium
GAGACCCTGGACGAGCCCCCAGAGGATTGCCTGGAACACGGCGCCGGAGCATAGCTGGTGGGGCGTCGCCAGGTACCTTTGGATCTCTCCGGTCGTCGGTGCTCTGGGATGCTCTTGCGCCTCGGCGCACCGCACCGACCAGGGCCCGGATGTTCAAGATCGGGGCGTGGCTGCCGATAGGCAGATGTGCGGATCAGGTATCACGATCGACTGACCTGGGGTGTGACCGCGCTGCTGTGCATGGCACTGGCGGCACTGATCGGTGCGGTGTACTCGAGTGCCTCCAGTATGAGCCGGCTTCGCAGAGAGGCAGAGGCGGTGTCGGCCATCGACGATCTGTCCAGTGAGCTCCAGGTGGTCGGTCAGACCGTCACGGAGTGGGCGGCGTTCGCGGTGGGTGCGGGGCCCAAGCCGGACACCGGCAACGCCGAACTGCTCGATTCCGGAGATCGGTTCATCGGCACCGCTGAACGGCTGATGGAGATCGATCCTGAGTCTGGCGCCGACGAGCTGACGGTCCGGTTTCGCAGCCTGTGGATCGACGTGATGAGTTTGCAGTCCGTTGGCAGGTCAACGGTCGATCTGGTACTCAATAGCCAGATCGCGCCGGAGGAGCGATCGTTTCGATCGAGTCTGATCGCGCTCCAGAGAACCGAAGCGGAGAAGTTGGATGCTGCGCTCGGCGAGGCGCGTTCCTCCCAGCTGGTGCTTCGAGTGGTCGCTCCGATAGCGCTCGGACTCGCCGTCGTTCTCGCTCTCTTCCTCGTCAAGCTCGTTTCCAGCAGCAGGCGAGTCGAGGAGCTGGAGCGCCTCAGCGAGGTCAAGGACCAGTTCCTGGCCAGCGTCAGCCACGAGCTTCGCACTCCCCTCACCGTGGTGGTTGGCCTCGCCCACGAACTGCGCGATCGTTTGGACAGCTTTTCGGCTGCCGAGATCGAGGAGCTGTCCAGCCTTCTTGCCGGACAGGCCGATGAGGTCAAGGCGATCGTCGAAGATCTTCTCGTTGCGGCACGAGACGAGGCGGGTCAGCTGCGTGTCGCCGTGAAGGAGCTCTCGCTGGCCGAAGAGCTCGCCAAGCTCGGCGACTGCTGCGAGGGCCTCGACGGTCTGGCGACAGTGATTCCGTTTGATCGGAGGGTTGTGGTCGATCCCGGGCGATTTCGACAGATCATGCGGAATCTCCTCTCGAACGCGGTGCGGTACGGTGGCGATCAGATCCGCGTCACCGTCGAGGATCATGGCGGCATGATCGGAGTGGTGGTCGCCGATAACGGTCCGGGAGTCCGACCCGATGAGCGTGATCGGGTCTTCGACGCCTACTACGTGTCTTCACAGAAGGGTGGCGTCCCTGGTTCGATCGGGTTGGGCCTGCATGTGGCAAGGCTCCTTGCGAGGCTGATGGGGGGAGAGCTCACCTACCGGCGAGAAGACGGCTGGACGCTGTTCGACGTGCGGATACTGACGATCTCTACGATCGAGGGCGACAACGGGCATGCTTCACGGAGCGCCGCCGATGAGCACGCTCAGGTCTCC
>CBEVHI010000418.1:0-1524 GCA_965549635.1 uncultured bacterium
AGTTCGAGCAACCCTCCTGCTGGTAGCTGGTAGCTGGTAGCTGGTAGCTGGTAGCGGGGAACCGCCAGGACATCGTTTCCGGTTTGTAGGGGGTCTAGGGCCGCCATGACATCGTTTACACGTGGTGGAGGAGGCTTTGGGTGGCGGGCGGGTAGTAGGGGTCTGTGACGGCACCGTTGATGGGGTAGTTGAATCGTGTGACGGTTTCGCCTTGGTGGCGGATCTCGAGACGATGGTCGGCGGTGGTGATTGTGGCGGTGACGAGTCCGCCGGTCGGGATCGAGTCTGTGACGGGCCAGTGGGTGTGGGCGACGTTGATGGTGTGGTCTTCGGTGATGTGACGTAGGAACGTGACGCGGCCGGCGGTGAGGGGGATCTGGAGGTTGCCTTTCGAGTCGAGATGATCCGCGATGGTGATGTTGGGGGGCCAGCGGAGGTGGTTGGCGTTGGCTTCGATGTAGTCGGCTGGGTGTCGGGTGCCGCACACGGTGGGGTCGAGGACGGCTCTTTGGGTGTTGAGCCACTCGACGGCCCGGTTCGATCCGTCTCTGAGGGCGTCGAGGCTGTCGAAGTGTTCGACCCAGATTGTTTTGCGTTGCCATTCGTTGTTGACGGCTTCAATGTGGTTGGTCCAGCCGACGACTCCCGGCGGTGAGACGACGACTTCGACGCCGAAGAAGAGACAGGCCAGCACCCAGGTCGTGAACGGGTTGTCCGGATGCGTCGTCGACGAGAACGCGTTGTCGATCCCCATCGCTTGTGGAATGGACAGGAACGGCCACGCTGTTTCGACGAGGAGCATCACCGCGTTGATCAGTGTCCGGTTGAGGTACTGGCCCGATACGACACCGTGCGAGCCGACGTCGGCGATCTGGAGCGAGTTGAACCGGATGCCGCCTTCGAGCCACCGGTTCTGGACCCAGTCAGATTGCTGCCAGATCCCCGGTGTTGTCACCACGGGCAGCGGCAGCTTGTTCCCCGTGCGTTGACGCTTCTTCCTGGCGCGGGTGACACCGCCTGTCGTCAGGATCCGCTCAATGGTCCGCAACGACGGGACCGGCGTGAATCGTTCGTCTTCGAGTCGAGACAGAACCGTCAACCCGCCGATGTTCGCCACTGGATCATCATCAAGGCTTTTACGGATCTCGAGGATCTTGGCAACAACCTCGGGCGGCGTCCTCGTCGGTTGAGTCTTCGGAGCCCTCGACCGGTCAATGAGACCGTCGCCGCCGTGTTCGCGATACCGGCGGAGCCACTTGTTCACCCACTGACGAGACCGGCCAACCCGCCTGCCAACATCCGCTTTCCCGACACCGTCATCGACAACGAGCCGGATCGCTTCCCGCCGACGCTCCACCTCCGTCTCGAACCCCGACCCAGCCTCCACAAGAACCTCCCAAATAGACGGAAGAATTCTCCAACACGGAAACGATGTCCTGGCGGAAACGCGTCAACGATGTCCTGGCGGTGCCCCGCTACCAGCTACCAGCAAGAAGGTTGCCTGGCGTGATTCTGCTGTGGCAC
>CBEVHI010000419.1:0-1519 GCA_965549635.1 uncultured bacterium
GACGGCACCCGCAGCGCGCTCCTTGCCGGAGTGCGGGACATCTCCCCCATCCTGCTCGGCGTCGTTCCGTTCGGCCTGATCGCAGGTGTGGCCACGATCTCCATCGGACTCACCTCCCTTCACGCGGTCGGCCTGTCTCTGATCGTGTTCGCCGGCGCGGCCCAGCTGGCCGCCCTCGATCTGCTCGGATCCAACTCACCTGCGCTCGTCGTGCTCGTCACCGCGCTGATCATCAACGCTCGCTTCGTCATGTACAGCGCATCGCTGGGTCCCCACTTCCGCGACCTCTCCACACCACGCAAGGTGCTTGCTTCCTACCTACTGACCGACCAGGCGTTCGCATTCTCGATCAACCGCTACGCGACCGCCGACGAGTCGGCATCCTCACGGTTCGCCTACTACCTGGGAGCCGCAGCGACGCTGTGGATCACCTGGCAACTCTCCACCGCGGTCGGAGCACTGCTCGGTGCAGGGGTTCCCGAGTCATGGTCGCTCGACTTCGCCGTCCCGTTGGTGTTCCTGGCGTTGCTCGTGCCGGCGGTCCGCGACCGGGCCGACCTCGCCGCCGCCCTCACCTCCGCCGCCCTGGCCATCGCCGGTGTGGGGCTGCCCTTCAACCTCGGGCTGCTCGTCGCCGCGGCCGGCGGGATCACCACCGGTGTGATCGTCGAGCGGAGGCTGTCATGACGAGTGGACCGGGAGTCTGGCTGCTCTTCGTCCTGATCGGCGTCGGCACGTTCGCCCTGCGCTACTCCCTCATCGCGTTGCTCGGTCGTGTGCAGAGAGTGCCGCCGGCCCTCGAGCGTGCCCTGCGGTTCATCCCCCCGGCGGTGCTGGCGGCGATCGCCACGCCCGCGCTCGTCCATGTCGACGGAGCGCTCGTCGCCGGCCCCCGGCTGTTCGCCGGTCTGATCGCCATCGTCGTCGCATGGAGAACCAAGAACGTCCTGGCGACCATCGTCGTCGGCATGGTGGTGCTCTGGATCATCCAGGCGCTGTGATCATCGGGGATCACCCAGGGTCATCCCCCATTGAGTGAACGACCGGCTCGGTCGATGATGACAGCATGCAACCGCAACCCGCACTCCCCCGGCTTCGCACGAAGATCGCCTTCTGGCTTCTACTCGGCATGCTGTCTACAGCGCTTGCCGAGGTCACCGTCGCGTCGCAGGTCGCGCCGTTCTTCAGCATCGAGGGGTGGCTGATCGTCTTCCCGGTGTACGCGCTGCACATCCTCGTGCTCGGCTACCTGGTCGCGGTGCGCAACAAACCCACCGTCGCTCTGGTGTGGACCGCGGGGATCCTGTTCGGGTTCTACGAGTTCCTGATCACCAAGGTGCTGTGGAGTCCGCCGTGGACGGATGCGCCGTTTCGAATCGCCGGAGTCGCCGTCCCGGAGCTACTGGTGATCGGACTGTTCTATCACGCCCTCATGGCCTTCACGGTGCCGCTGTGGGTTGGAGAGTCCACCCTCACCACGTCGAGGTCGATCCCGCTACCCCGTCGTCTCGGTCGGTTC
>CBEVHI010000420.1:0-1518 GCA_965549635.1 uncultured bacterium
CGATCGGGTCGGTCAGCTCGCTGAAGGCGTTGCAGAGCTCCATCCCGCCGGCGAACAGTTCGAAGCGCTCGGTGAGATTCGGGTCGTCGCGATGGACCCGGGCGAGTGGAGAGGTCTCCTTCGGGAAATCGGTCACGAACGTCGGCTCCCACAAGTTCGGCTCGACCAGTTTCTCGTACAGCTCGGTGATCAGCTTGCCCTTGCCCCAGGCGGGATGTGGCGAGATGCCATGACGCAGGCATAGGTCGACGAGTTCTCCGAGTGGACGGTCGAAGGAGACCGACTCCCCGGTCGCTTCCGACGCAAGGTCGAGCAGCGGGACGCGCCGGTAAGGAGCGGCGAGGTCGAGGGTCCTGCCCTGGTATTCGATGGCAGCTCCCCCGGTCGCTGCCTCGGCGACGGCAGGGATGACCTCCTCCATGAGATCCATCACGTCGTCGTAGTCGGCGAACGCCTGATACGCCTCCAGGGTGGTGAACTCGGGGTTGTGCGTCGCGTCGATGCCCTCATTGCGGAATACCCTGCCCAACTCGAAGACCCTCTCCATGCCGCCGATTACGAGCCGTTTGAGGTGCAGTTCGGTGGCGATGCGCAGATACATGTCGATGTCGAGCGCGTTGTGGTGGGTTGCGAACGGCCGGGCGAGGGCGCCACCGGCCTCGGACTGCAGCATCGGTGTCTCCACCTCGACGAAGCCGCGCTCAGCGAAGGCGATGCGCAGGGCGGAGACGGAAGCGATCCGGACCGAGGCGACACGTCTGGCCTGCTCGTTGGAGAGCAGATCGAGGTACCGCTGACGGAATCTTCGTTCCTTGTCCTGGAGGCCGTGCCACTTCTCCGGGAGCGGTCGCAGCGCCTTGGAGAGCAGCACGATCTCGGCGGTCTTCACACTCAGCTCACCGCGACGGGTGGTAATCACCTCGCCGGTGGCTCCAACCCAGTCGCCGCTGTCGATATCTTCATCAAACCGATCAAAACCGGCGTCACCCATCGAGCGGCGATCGACGAACAGCTGAATCTGTCCGGTGACATCTTGCAGCACGCAGAAGCTCAGCTTCCCGAGCCGACGGATGTTGATGACCCGCCCCGCGACCGACACGGTCGTCCCGGTCGACGATCCTGGTTCCAAACCCGAGTACTCGGCCGCAAGCTCGGCTGCCGTGGCGGTTCTCTCGAAACGTGGCGGGTACGGATCCTGCCCGCGCGCACGCAGCGCCTCGACCTTGGCGAGGCGAAGAGCAGTCAGGGGATTCGCGGCGAGCGCGTCCTCGTCGGTGAAAGGGGTCTCCTCGGTCATCGCCGCAGCACCTTACCCCCTGTTCCGATCCCACAGCAGGCGGAGACCGGAGAGCGTCAGAAACTCGTCGATGAGGTCGACGGTACGACAGTGCGGAACAATCACCGGCGCCAGCCCACCGGTCGCGACCGTCGACGTGTCCGGACCGAGATCGGCGAGGATGCGGCCCATGATCCCGTCGACCAGACCGGCGTGACCGTACAGCAGTCCCGACTGGATCG
>CBEVHI010000421.1:0-1518 GCA_965549635.1 uncultured bacterium
CGATCGGGTCGGTCAGCTCGCTGAAGGCGTTGCAGAGCTCCATCCCGCCGGCGAAGAGTTCGAAACGCTCGGTGAGATTCGGGTCGTCGCGATGGACCCGGGCAAGCGGAGAGGTCTCCTTCGGGAAATCGGTCACGAACGTCGGCTCCCACAAGTTGGGCTCGACCAGCTTCTCGTACAGCTCGGTGATCAGCTTGCCCTTGCCCCAAGCGGGGTGCGGCGAGATGCCGTGGCGCAGACAGAGATCGGCAAGTTCCCCGAGTGGGCGGTCGAAGGAGACCGACTCCCCGGCCGCTTCCGACACAAGGTCGAGCAGCGGGACCCGCCGGTAAGGGGCGGCGAGGTCGAGGGTCCTGCCCTGGTATTCGATGGCGGTTCCCCCTGTCGCCGCCTCGGCGACAGCTGGGATGACCTCCTCCATGAGATCCATCACGTCGTCGTAGTCGGCGAAAGCCTGATACGCCTCCAGGGTGGTGAATTCGGGATTGTGCGTCGCGTCGATGCCCTCGTTGCGGAATACCCTGCCCAACTCGAAGACCCGTTCCATGCCGCCGATCACGAGCCGCTTGAGGTGCAGTTCGGTGGCGATGCGCAGGTACATGTCGATGTCGAGGGCGTTGTGGTGAGTGGCAAACGGTCGGGCAAGAGCACCACCGGCCTCAGACTGCAGCATCGGGGTCTCGACCTCGACGAACCCGCGCTCGACGAACGCAGCACGCAGGGCGGCGACTGTGTCAGTCCGAACGCGAGCAACGCGCCTTGCCTGCTCGTTGGAGAGAAGATCGAGATACCGCTGACGGAACCTTCGCTCCTTGTCCTGGAGACCGTGCCACTTCTCAGGGAGCGGTCGCAGCGCCTTGGAGAGCAGCACGATCTCGGCGGTCCTCACGCTCAGCTCACCGCGACGGGTGGAGATCACCTCGCCGGTGGCTCCAACCCAGTCGCCGCTGTCGACATCTTCATCGAAGTAATCAAACCCGGCGTCACCCATCGAGCGGCGATCGACGAACAGCTGGATCTGTCCGGTGACGTCCTGCAGCACGCCGAAGCTCAGCTTCCCGAGGCGACGGATGTTGATGACCCGTCCTGCGACCGACACGGTCGTCCCGGTCGACGATCCTGGTTCCAGACCCGAGTACTCGGCCGCAAGCTCGGCTGCCGTGGCGGTTCTCTCGAAACGTGGCGGGTACGGATCCTCACCGCGCGCCCGCAACGCCTCGACCTTGGCGAGGCGAAGAGCAGTCAGGGAACTCGAGGCGAGCGCATCCTCGTCGGTGAAAGTGGTCTCCTCGGTCATCGCCGCAGCACCTTACCCCCTGTTCCGGTCCCAGAGCAGACGGAGACCGGAGAGCGTCAGAAACTCGTCGATGTGGTCGACGGTACGACAGTGCGGGACGATGACCGGCGCCAGCCCGCCGGTCGCGACCGTTGATGTGTCCGGACCGAGATCGGCGAGGATGCGCCCCATGATCCCGTCGACCAGACCGGCGTGACCGTACAGCAGTCCCGACTGGATCG